>DASRTO010000665.1:0-8990 GCA_035655915.1 Anaeromyxobacteraceae bacterium | reverse complement strand
CGCCGCCACCACCGGACCCTTGAAGCCGGACGTGCAGTTCCCGGAACGGGTCGAGGCCGACTTCATCCACCGCGGCGACTGGGTGTCGCGGCACCAGATCGAGGCCTCGGCCGATCCCGCCAGCTGCCGGCGCTGCCATGGCTCCGGCTACTGCCGCAGCTGCCACGAGCTGAACTCGGTGGCGCCGGGCGTGCCCGGGGCCCGCGATCCGCACACCACGCCCGGCTGGGCCAACGGCGCGGTGCACGGCCCGGAGGCGCGCCGCAACATCGTCTCCTGCGCCGGCTGCCACGACCAGGGAGCGGCTTCCACCTGCATGCTCTGCCACAAGCCGCCCGGCGGCGCGAACCCGCACCCGCCCGGCTTCCTCAAGCGCTTCAACCAGGGCGACCAGACCAAGCCCGTCTGCCGCATCTGCCACGGGTGATGCCCGGGCCTCCCCCGCCGGCGCGGTCCTCGCGCCGGGCCATGGCGTCCGCGGCCGCGACGCGCCACCTCGATCCTCGCGGCGCGACGGCGAAAGGCGAGTCTCGTTCCGTGCTTTCTGGCGACGGTTCTGGCGCGTGTTCGCCGTCGCGCACCGCCGCGCACCTGGCGCGTCGCGGCCTACCGGGCACCCGAGTGCGGCGCTGCGGATTGCGCCGGCAGGGGAGGCCCGGGCGCTCGATCGCAGAAGGCGGCCCGGTCTTGCCGGAGGCCGCCTGCGAGCGCCGCACTCGCTTCCGACGGCCGCCGGGCGGCGCCGCGAGAACCGGAGTCGCGCGGCGAGGACTGCTCGAGCGCTCGCTCCGCGAAGCGGACTGCGAGCGCGAGGTTCCGCAGCCGCGCCCCGGGGCCGATGGTCGCGCCGCGCGGCCGGGGATGCCGCGCTCGGCGCGAGTAAAGCGGCTGGAGGCGAGACCGGGCCGCCGTGCTCAGCGACCGGCGAGGGCCTGGAGCAGCCGATCCCAGATCCCGCCGAAGGCGCCGTTGGACATGGCCACCACCACGTCGCCCGGGCGGGCCGCCCCGGCGATGGCCGCCACCATCTCCTCGACGGTGGTGAAGGCGCCCGCCGGCCGTCCCGCCGCCGAGAGGTCGCGGGTGACCGCGTCCACGTCGAGGCGCTCCGCCTCGGGAACCCGGTCGGTGGGGACCGGTCGGAGCAGGAACACCCCGGCGGCGTCGCCCCAGGTGGCAGGGGAGGCGTAGTCGCGCTGGTGGAGGTTGCGCCGGCTGGTGTTGGAGCGGGGCTCGAAGGCCGCCAGGAGGCGCGCCCCCGGGAAGGCGCCGCGGACGGCGGCCAGCGTCTCCCGCACCGCGCGCGGGTGGTGGGCGAAGTCGTCCACCAGCGTGACGCCGCCGGCAACCCCCCGTACCTCCTGGCGCCGCTTCACGCCGCGGAAGGCCGAGAGGCCCTGGGCGATCTCGGCCGCCGAGAGCCCCAAGGCCGTGGCGGCGGCGGCCACGCCCAGCGCGTTCTCCACGTTGTGGGCCCCGCCCACCGGGAGGTGGACCTCCGCCAGCTCCCGCCCCCGGCGCGCCAGGAGGAAGCGCGCCCCCTCCGGCGAGATCGACAGCCGGCGCGCCTCCCAGTCCGCCGCCCCCTCCACCGAGTAGGTCTCCACCGGGGAGCGCGACCGGGCCGCGATGCGCCGCACCGCCGGGTAACGGGGGCAGGCCGCCAGGAAGCCGTCCGCCGGCAGGAGGTCGACGAAGCGCTCGAAGGCCGACTGGTAGTGGGCCTCGTCGCGGTAGATGTCGGCGTGGTCCAGCTCGCAGCTCGTGAAGACCGCGGTGCGGGGCCGGTAGTGGAGGAACTTGGGCCCCTTGTCGAAGTAGGCGGTGTCGTACTCGTCCCCCTCCACCACGAAGTGCTCCCCCTTCCCGAGGCGAAAGCTCGTGCCGAAGTCCCGCGACACGCCACCCACCAGGAAGGAGGGGTCGCGGCCGGCCCGGTGCAGCACCGCCGCCATCATGGCGGTGCTGGTGGTCTTGCCGTGGGTCCCCACCACCACCACCCCGTGCCGCGGGGCGATGAAGATCTCCCCCAGCGCCTGGGGGAAGGAGAGGTGGGGGAGCCCGCGCTCCCGCATCGCCGCCGCCTCGGGGTTCGACGCCCGGACCACGTTGCCCACCACCACCAGGTCGGGCCGGGCCGCCTCCAGATTTTCGGGCCGGTAGCCGGGCATCACCTCGATCCCCCAGGCCAGGAGCTGCGTGGACATGGGCGGGTAGACGTTCTCGTCCGAGCCGGTCACCTGGTAGCCAGCCGCCTTGAGCAGGCCGGCGAACGACCCCATGCCGGTGCCGGCCACCCCGATGAGGTGGACGCGCCGCGCCTTCGCCCACGGCGCGCTCATGCCCGGATCCCCAGCGCCTCGGCCACCGCGTCGTGGAAGCGCCGCCGGAAGAGGCGCAGCCGCTCCCGATCGGCGCCGGCGGGGTGGACGTGGTTCGTCGCCAGCGCGCACACCAGGTGGGCGTCCAGGTCCACCCACAACGAGCAGCCGGTGAACCCCAGGTGCCCGACCGCCCCCAGCCTCCCCCGCCCCAGCCGCGACCCCAGGGCGCTGGTCCCGGGCGTGGGGCGGTCCCAGGCCAGGCCCCGCCCTCCGGGCCCCGCCGGCTCGGTGAAGCGGCGAGCCGTCTCCCGCCCGAGGAAGCCGCCGCCGCCGGCGAGCGCCTCCAGCCAGGCCTGACCCAGGGCGGCCACGTCGCGCGCCGTGGAGAAGAGCCCGGCGTGGCCCGCCACCCCGCCCATGGCCCAGGCGTTCTCGTCGTCCACCTCCCCGCAGCTCACCTCGCCCCGGTGGGCCGAGCGGGAGGTGGCCGCGAACTCGAGCCCGGCCCGGGCCGACGGCCCCGCCCCCAGCGCCTCGGCCACCTCGTCCACGAAGAAGGTGGCGCGAAGGCCCAGCGGGCCGAAGACCCGCTCCCGGCACAGCCGGTCGAGCGGCGCGCCCCCCGCCGCCTCCAGGGCCCAGCCCAGCGCCATGAAGCCCGGATCGCTGTAGAGGGTCCGGCTCCCGGGCGGCGCCTCCAGCGCCTCGGCCAGGACCGCCCGCCGCACGAGGCGGCGCCCCTCGCGGAGCGCCTCGGCCAGCGCGGCGGGGTGGCGCTCCGCCCGGGGCAGAAAGGCGGCGCCCCCGACCGGATCGCCCTGCACCGCCTGGTGGTAGGGGCGCCAGGCGGGCAGGCCCGAGGTGTGGTCGAGGAGCTGGAGCAGCGCCACCCCCGCCTTCCCGCCCTGCTCGAAGCCGGGGAGCCACCTGGCCACCGGGTCGTCGAGCCCGATCGCGCCGCGGTCCACCATGACCGCGCAGAGCGTGCCGGTGGCCATCACCTTGGTGAGCGAGGCCACGTCGAA
Organism: Anaeromyxobacteraceae bacterium; assembly: GCA_035655915.1. GTDB lineage: Bacteria > Myxococcota > Myxococcia > Myxococcales > Anaeromyxobacteraceae > DASTPH01. The sequence goes on along the minus strand of DASRTO010000665.1, from coordinate 5,641 downwards.
GCGGCAGCCGGGGGCCAGGGGACGCCGCACCGGCTCGAGCTGCGCCTCCCCGTGCCGGCTCCGGTGGAGCGGGCGCCCCTCTCGCAGCACCACCGCCGCGAGGCCGGGCGCCAGCCCTTCCCGCCTGCCCGCCTCCAGGACCTCCGCCACGGGCCCGAGGGCCTCCGTCGCCATCAGGCCACCGCCCCCTGATCGAAGGCCAGGCGCGGCGGCCCGTCCTCGGGCCGCTCCGGAGCCGACAGCGTCACCACCGACCCCAGCGGCAGGGCCCGGTTCTCCGCCTGGTGCCCGGCCGGGAGGCCCTCCAGCGCCGGCACCCCCAGCTCGGCCACGAGGCGCCGCGCCGTCTCCGCCCCGGAGATCCCCGGCTCGTCGCAGTCGGTGAAGGCGCCCAGGCACACCGCGGCCACGCCGTCGAGGGCCCCCGACAGCCCGAGCTGGGTGAAGGTCCGGTCCAGCTTGTAGGGGCGCTCCCCCACGTCCTCCAGGAACAGCACCGCGCCCGCCAGGCGCGGCTGCCACGGCGTGCCGCACAGTGACGCCAGGATCCGGAGGTTGCCGCCCAGGAGCGGCCCGGTGACGTTCCCCGGGCGGATGACCGCCGAGGCCGGCACCCCGCTCCCGGGCGCGAGGGCGGCGCCGCCGGCCGCCGCAGCCGCCGGCCGGAACAGCAGCGCCTCCAGGTGATCGAGCGCGGCCGGAGCCAGCGAGCCCAGCTGGGTCACCACCGGCCCGTGCACCGTCACCAGGCCGGCCCGGTTCAGGGCCACGTGCAGGGCGGTGATGTCGGAGAATCCCACCACCACCTTGGGCGGGTGGAGCAGGCGCGCCGCCTCCAGCCGGGGCAGGATCCGCATGGCGCCGTAGCCGCCGCGGGCGCACCACAGGGCGCGCGCCTCCGGATCGGAGGCCGCCTCCAGCCACTCCGCCAGGCGCCGCCCGTCGTCGCCGGCCAGGTATCCGAAGCGGGCGCCCACGTCGTCGCGCATGCGCGGCAGCAGGCCGAGCCGATCCCGGAGCACCGCCAGCCCGCGCTGGAACGGCTCGAGTTCGAAGGGGCCGGCCGGGGCCACCACGCGGACGACGTCGCCGCGGCGCAGGGCGGGGGGGCGGATCACGCGGCGCCGAGGATACCCGGCGGGCCGGGGGCGGGTCGAGCCGCGCCCGGGCCTGTCGCGCCGCGTCACCCCGGGGACCGGCCCCCCTTTTGGATCCGGCCGTAGCTACGCTACGCTAGGTCACCTCTCGCCACAAAGGGGACGTTTCCACCTTGGAAGAGCAGGGCCGGGACCCCCCGGGGCTGTCCCCGCCGGGGCTTGTCCCCCGCCGCGGGGCTCCTCACCCGCCGATCCCACATCTCGACCGATCCAGGAGAGCCGAATGCGCACCCTCGCCGCCGCCGCCCTCGCCACCGCCCTCGCCCTTCCCGCCTCCTCGCGTGCCCAGGCGCTCAAGACCGAGGAGGAGAAGACCCTCTACGCCCTGGGGATGGTGGCGGCCCGCAGCTTCCAGGACTTCGGCCTCAGCGCCAAGGAGCTGGAGGTGATGAAGCGCGGCCTCTCCGACACCCTCTCGGGCAAGAAGCCGCAGGTCGAGCTGGCCGCCTACGAGCAGAAGGTGCAGGAGTTCGCCCGCAAGCGCCTCGCCAGCGCCGCCCAGGCCCGCAAGGCGAAGGAACTGGCGGTGGCCGAGGCCGCCGCCAGGGAGAAGGGCGCGGAGAAGACCGCCTCCGGCATGGTCTACGTCCCCATCAAGGAGGGGACCGGCCCGAGCCCCAAGCCGACCGATGTGGTCCAGGTGCACTACGAGGGCAAGCTGGCCGACGGCAAGGTCTTCGACTCCTCGGTGAAGCGCGGCCAGCCGGCCCAGTTCCCGCTGAACGGGGTCATCCCCTGCTGGACCGAGGGGCTGCAGAAGATGAAGGCGGGCGGCAAGGCCAGGCTGGTGTGCCCCTCCTCCATCGCCTACGGGGACCAGGGCCGTCCGCCGGTGATCCCCGGCGGCGCCACGTTGATCTTCGAGGTGGAGCTGCTCGAGGTGAAACCCGCCGGGCAGTGATCCGGGTGGTGGGAAGGGGAACCCCGTGAAGCGGTGGCAGCTGCTGGCGGTGCTGGCGTTGGCGGTGCTGGTGGCCGTCCTGCTCATGCCCCGGCGGCGCGGGCCGGCGCCGGAGCCGCGGGCTGGCGCCCCCGCCCCGGCTCCCGCCCCCACCCCGGCACCGTCCCCCACCGCGGCTCCGTCCCTCAGACCCGCCCCGGCACCGCCCCCTCCCGCGGCGGAGCCCGCCGCCGGGCAGGAGCCCGGGCGGCGGGCGGCCAGCCCGGCGCCTCCCGCGGCCGCGCCGGCGGCCCGGCCGGCCCCGCTGGCAGCGGCGCCGAGGCCGCTCCCCCCGGCGCCCCTGGCGGCGGCCCCCGCCGGCCGCGCGCCCCAGCCGCCGGGCGGCTGGGTCCGGGGGCGGGTCCGCGCGCCCCAGGGCGGCCCGGTGACCCGCTTCGAGGTCAACGGCCGGGCGGTGTCGGATCCGGAGGGCGCCTTCCGCGTCGAGGCGCCCCGCGGCGCGGCCCGGATCGCCATCCGCGCCGAGGGCTTCGCCACCGCGCTGCGGCGAGCCCGCCAGGTCCGGGGCGAGGCCGTCCTCCCCGACGTGGTCCTCGAGCCGGGCGTGGCGGTGGTGGCGGAGATCGTGGACGCGGCCACGCAGGTGCCGGTGCCCGACGCCCACGCGGCCCTGGCCGACGCCGAGGACGTCGAGGACGCCTGGCGCGGCGGGGAGCCCCTGACCCGGATCGTGGAGCCGGCCGCCGCCGGCCGCGGCGGCATGCTGCTCCTGGAGCGGGTGCCGAGCGGGGACTGGCTGGTGCTGGTCCACCACCCGGACTACCGGCTCGAGCTGACCGAGTTCCGTCCAAAGGACCAGTCCACCCGGGTGGCGCTCCATCGCGGGGGCTCGGTCTCGGGGCGGGTGCTGGGCGCGGGCGGGCGGCCCATGGCCGGCGCGCGCGTGGTGGCCGTCTCTCGCTCGGCCCTCGACGCCGCCGAGGGGCGGACCGACTCCCAGGGACGCTTCCGCCTCGGCCCCCTGCACCCCGGGGCCTACGCGGTGCTGGCGGCCCAGCCCGAGGCGCCGGCCCAGCCGCTGGGGTCGCTCCCGGTGAAGGTGCGCGACGGCGAGGTGGCCAGCGCCGTCTTCCGGGCCAGGTCCGGCGGCGCCACCGTGAAGGTGCGGGTGGTGGGGGCGCGCGGGGAGGCCCCCGGCGTCAGCGCGCTCCTCTGCCCCGGCGACGTGGCGCGGCCGGACAGCCTCTCCCGGCTCCTCGAGTCGAGCCCGGCGTACGCCGCCTCCGGCCGGGGCTCGCTCCAGGTGATCCCCTCGGTCCCGGCCGGGCGCCACACGCTCCTGTTGCTGGGCGAGTCGGGCCAGGTGGCCCACCGGCAGGCGGCGGACGTCCCGGCCAGGGGAGAGGTCCAGCTGGAGGTCCGGCTGACCGGCGAGCCCTCCCCCTCGCTCGCCGCCCCGTAGGGCGGGGGCTACCGCAGCCGCTTCGTAGGGCGGGGGCTCGTCCCCCGCCTGGCTAACGCAGGCGCTTCCAGTACAGGATCTCGGCCACGTCCGGCAGCACCAGCCCGGGCAGGGCGCCGGCGCGGGCGTAGCCGTGGCGCTCGTAGAAGCGCTGCGCCGCCAGGTTGAAGTCCGACACCAGCAGGAAGGCGTGGCGGCTCTCCTGGGCCACTTCGGCCTCGAAGGCCTCGAGCAGGCGCGCCCCCACGCCGCCCCCGGTCGCGTCCGGGACCACTGCCATGAGCCGCAGGTAGCCGCCCATCCCCAGCGTGCCGCCGGCGAGGAACCAGGCCAGGCCGCGCGCCCTCCCCCCCTGCTCCTCGACCAGGAGCCCGTCCCCGCGCGAGAGCGCCGCCGCGAGGTCGGACCGGAGGCGGGCCGCGTCGCGGCGATAGCGCTTGAGGAGGGGCAGCCGGGCCAGGTCGGCGCACAGCGCCGGGAGGTCCTCGCCCATGAGGCGCCGGATGCTCATGGCCCCTCCATGGCGGCGGACGCCGCCGGCAGGAACGGCAGCGGCAGGCCGCGCTGCTCGGCGCGCACCACCGCGGTCGCGCCGGGCGGGAGGTCGAACCAGACGCGGGACCGCTCGGCGTCGCCGTCCATGCCCAGCACCTCCGCCCCCTCCACCGAGAGCTCCACCCCGCCGGCGGGCACCGCCAGGGTGAGCCCGGGAAGCGGCCGCGAGCCCCGGTTGGACACCTCGGCCGAGCCGTCGGCCCGGTAGGCGACCTCCACCTCGCCGAGGGCCCGCAGGCGATCGCCGGCCTCGGCCCAGGTGAGCGAGGTGAGGCGCCCCAGCCGCACGTGCTCGGCCAGCCGCTTGAGCGCCGCCTCCAGGGACGGGTCGAGCTCGAGCCCGCCGTCGCCGGTGTCGCGCACCGCCAGGCGCTCCAGGTACTCCGGCCGGGCGGTGGTGCGGGGCGAGGCCGAGAGATAGGTGTGGGCCACGAAGAGCCCCCGCCCCGCCTCCAGCATGATGAGCGGCAGCTCCTCCAGCGCCGCGGCCAGCCTGGCCGGCGGCGCGTAGAACATGCTGGAGCGGAAGGCCCACAGGTGCCCGTCCACCGGCAGCGGGTAGATGGGCGGGCCGGCCTTCCCCGCGTCGCCCGGGCCGAAGACGTCCACCACCCTGGGCTCGGCCCCGAAGCCCCCCAGGTCGCCGGCCTGCCAGATCCAGCGGAACCCGGCCGCCAGCAGCAGGTCGCGGATGCCGTAGCGCCCCGAGTCCTGCCAGCCCTGGCTGGAGAGGGCCTCGCAGTTGGTGTAGGGCTCGTGGTCGATCCAGGTGACGGCCCCGAACCGGGAGAGGAGCGGCAGCGCCGCCCGCACCGCCTCGCGGTCGTCCGGCTCGCCGCTCGGCGAGTGCGAGGCTACCTCCGATCCGGCGGCGCGCAGGGTCTCCGCCAGGGCCGCGGTCTCGGGATCGTCGAGGCCTCCCGCCCGGGCGTGCACGAAGAAGCTCTTGGTGAGGCGGATGCCATGCCCCAGGAAGCCCAGCGGGGCGCCGTCCCGGCACAGCGGGCGCGAGTCGCCCTGGAGCACCGCCCGCAGCGCCGCCGGATCGGTGCGGTCGGCGTGGTCCGTGAAGACCACCGCCGCCCGCGCCCCGCCGCTCCAGCGCTCGACCAGGAGCGGCAGGACCTCGCGACCGGGCAGGAGCGGGACCAGGGTGGCCCCTGCGGCCAGGGCGTCGCCGGGGCGGCGCCGCACCGCCCCCAGCGGGCGGCGCTTCTCCAGTGCCCCGAAGCTCATGGCCCCCGGCTCCGAGAGGCCGGGGAGCCGGTCCAGGCAGCGCTCGTAGACCGAGAAGGGGCGGGCCGCGTCGTCGTCGAGGACCAGCTCCACCTCCACCCCGGCGCGGCCGGGCAGGTAGCGGGCCGCGGAGAGGCCGGAGCCGCCGGCCAGGGCCACCTCCGAGGTGGCCAGGAACACCGGCGTGCCGCGGTCCACCCGCAGCGGCCCGCGCAGCGGGCGCAGGGAGAGGTCGTGCCACACGGCGCGGGCGGCCCGGCCCGGGAGGCGCAGCCGCACCGCTTCCCGCTCGACGCTGGCGGCCCCGTCGTAGCGCAGGGTGGCCTCCAG
>DASRTO010000664.1:0-16912 GCA_035655915.1 Anaeromyxobacteraceae bacterium | reverse complement strand
AAGCGGGCGGGGTCGACGGCCAGGGTGAAGAGGAGGGGCCCAACCGTCCCGTTGGCCGGCCGGGCGCTCCTGGACGCTCCGGGTAGTCGGCGAGTCCCAAGCTAGGAAGAGGCCGGAGCCCAGCACCCAGGGAATGGGGATGGGCCGTCGGCTCGTCGATTCCGATCCGGTCTGCATGTCCTCTCCCTTCACACGTGCGCCCGCCGCAGGCGCAGTGCGTTGGAGACGACGGACACCGAGCTGAAGCTCATGGCCGCGGCTGCGATCATCGGCGACAGGAGCAGGCCGAAGAACGGGTACAGCGCTCCGGCCGCGATCGGCACACCGACTGCGTTGTAGAAGAAGGCGAAGAACAGGTTCTGCTTGATGTTGCGCATCGTTCCCCTCGAGAGGCGGCGAGCGCGAACGATGCCTCGGAGATCCCCCTTCACCAGGGTCACGGGGGCGCTCTCCATCGCGACGTCGGTGCCGGTGCCCATGGCGATGCCCACCTGTGCCTGCGCCAGCGCCGGCGCGTCGTTGATGCCATCGCCCGCCATCGCCACGAACCGGCCCTCGGCCTGCAAGCGCTTCACAGCATCGAGCTTCTGGTCGGGCAGCACCTCGGCCATGACGTCGTCGAGACCGAGCCGCGTGGTCACGGCCTGGGCCGTCGTCCGGCTGTCGCCAGTGAGCATCACGATGCGGATGCCGTCGCGATAAAGCGCACGGGCCGCCTCCGGCGTGCTCTCCTTGATCGGATCGGCAACGCCGAGGACGCCGGCTGGCCTGCCGTCGACGACGACGAACATGACCGTCTGCCCCTCCGCACGCAGTGCCTCCGCCTTCCCGGCCAGATCGCCCGGCTCGACGCCGAGATGGGACAGGAGCGCGCGGTTGCCGAGCGCCACGCGATCGCACGGCGCCAAGCGTCATCCGTCGTAACGGAGATTCATCCGTTATCCGCTTGACAGCAGACTCGTCGCTCATCTATCATGCCGTGCGAGATGCACGAGCGCCTCCGCCATCGTCGCCGTGGTACGCGCGACGAAGCGTTGCAGGTGTCGTGCACCTGTCGCGAGCCGGCAGCAGTGGCGCGAATGCGCCGCTGAGCCGCCGGCCTCTTCCCCGACAGACCGATCCGAGTACGCAAGTGCCGAGGGTCCTCGGCACCTGCTCCGCACTCTCGCCCGCCCGCCCCGCGGGTCGCTCCAAGGAAGGCATCGCCATGTCGAACGCCACTCCCGTCGCCCTCCCCTGGCACCGCCGGGAAGACACCTGGGCCATCTTCATCTCCCTGGGCATCGTCCTGGCGGTCACGGCCGCCTTCTTCCTCGGGGCGACCCGGATCGCGTCCACGACCGCGCTGTCGTTCCCCACCTGGTCGGGGGCGACGGCGGCCAAGGTCGCGTCGACGTTCCGGGACAACCCGGCCGCTCCCCTGGCCCTCTTCGCGGTCTTCCTAGCGGCCTTCACCGCCGCGGCGTCGGTCATCGGATGGAACGTCGCCAAGTACGCCGCGGGCTTCGCCCTGCTCTTCGTCTTCTCCGTCACCGTGACGGTGCTGGGCTCGAACGCACTGCTCAAGCAGTGGCAGCTCGAGACGCCGCTGCTGGCCCTCGTCGTCGGGATGCTCCTCGGCAACCTGGCCAGGCTGCCCGACTGGTTCCAGTCGGCGCTCCGCACCGAGTTCTACGTGAAGGTCGGCATCGTCCTCATGGGCGCCACGCTGCCCTTCACCATCATCCTCCAGGCCGGACCGCTCGCCATCCTCCAGGCCACCATCGTGGCGGTGACCACCTTCGTCGTCATCCACCTCGCCGCCACGCGCCTGCTCGGCCTCGATCCCAGGCTCGGCGCGACCCTGGGCGCCGGGGGCTCGATCTGCGGGGTCTCCGCCGCCATCGCCATCGGCGCCGCCTGCCGCGCCGAGAAGAGCCACGTCTCGGTCGCCATCTCCATGGTCATCCTGTGGGCGGTGGCCATGATCTTCGTCCTCCCCTTCGGCGCGCGCCAGCTCGGCCTGGCTCCCGGCGTCGCCGGCGCCTGGATCGGGACCTCCGAGTTCGCCGACGCGGCCGGCTTCGCCGCCGCCGCCACCATCGGCGACGAGCGCGCCATCAAGACCTTCACGCTCATGAAGGTCGTGGGGCGCGACATGTTCGTGGGGATCTGGGCGCTGGTGGTGGCCTTCCTGGCAGTCACGCGCTGGGACGGCAAGGCGAACGGGGAGGCGGAGCGCGTCGACGCCGGCGAGATCTGGCGGCGCTTCCCCAAGTTCATCCTGGGGTTCCTGGTCGCGTCGGTCTTCGTGACCGTGGTGCTGACCTCGGTCGACTCCCGGATCGGCACGCGGTACTCGACGGAGGCGATCGGCCCGCTCAAGACCTTGCGCGGCTGGGCCTTCACCTGGACGTTCCTCTCCATCGGCTTCACGACGCGCTTCCGCGAGCTGACGAGGTTCGGGTGGCGCCCCTTCGCCGCCTTCGCGGTCGGGGTGCTCGTCAACGTGCCCCTCGGCTACTGGCTCTCGACCTCCGTCTTCGCGAGCTACTGGCTCGCGGTGAAGTAGGCCGCCATGGTCGAACACCTGACGCGAGTGATCGTGGGCCGGAACGCGCCTCGCTCGGGCGACCTCGTCCGGGCCCTCGCCTCGCTCGGGTTCGCGATCCGCGAGGAGCCGCACCGGATGGTGGCCGACTCCTCCACCGTCGAGGCCCGGGAGGCGAAGGCGCGGCTGCGGTCCCTGGGCTTCGGCGATCGCGACTACCAGCTCCTGGTCGAGTTCGTCCGGCGGTGGGGTGTCATGTGACCGGAGCGCTCCTGCCGCTGTTCGTGAAGCTGGCCGGCCGCACCGTGGTGGTGGTCGGGGGCGGCGCCATGGCCGCTGCTCGCGTCCGGCAGCTCGCCGAGGTCGGCGCGCGGGTGACGGTGGTGGCGCCCGAGGTCCGGGACGACGTGGTCGGGGCCGCTGCCCTGGTCCACCTCCGCCCGTTCCAGCCGGGCGACCTGGACGGAGCCTGGCTCGCGGTCGCGGCCGCGACGCCGGCCGTCAACCGGCGGGTGGCCCGGGCCGCCGAGGAGCGGCGCATCCTGGTGAACGCCGTGGACGACCCGGAGACCGCCACCGCCTACACCGGCGGGGTGGTTCGCCGGGGAGACGCGGTGGTCGCCATCTCCACCGCCGGGCGCGCCCCGGCGCTGGCCGGCCTGCTGCGGGAAGCGGTCGACGCCTTCCTCCCGCGCGAGCTGGGGCGCTGGGTCGTGACAGCGGAGGGCGAGCGGGCGGCGTGGAAGCGGGAGCGCGTGCCGTTCGCCGCCAGGCGGCCGCTCCTCCTGCGAACGCTCGACGCCTTGTATGCCGGGGCCGACGGCGGCGGGATGGAGACGGTTCCCCGCGGATTCGTCTCCCTGGTCGGGGCCGGTCCGGGCGACGCCGGCCTCCTCACCAGGCGCGCCGCGGCGCGCCTCGCCGGCGCCGAGGTGGTTCTGTACGACGCGCTGGTCGATCCACGGGTCCTCCGGCTGGCACCTCGGGCCCACTGCTTCCTGGTGGGGAAGAGGGCGGGACGGCCCGGCGTCTCGCAGCGCGCCATCGAGCGGCTCCTCGTCCGTGCCGCCCGGCGCGGGAAGCGGGTCGTCCGCCTGAAGTGCGGGGACCCGTTCGTCTTCGGCCGGGGCGGCGAGGAGGCGCAGGCGCTCGCCGCGGCCGGGGTCCCCTTCGAGGTCGTGCCCGGCGTCTCGGCGGCCATCGCGGCTCCCGCCCTGGCCGGGATCCCGGTCACGCACCGCGGCCTCGCCACCGGGTTCGCGGTGATCTCCGGCCACTCCGAGAACGCCTACGGGCCGTTGCTGGACGCCATGGCGCCGGGGTCGCTGACGGTCGTGATCCTCATGGGGCTCGCCCAGCGGCAAGGCATCGCGGCTCGCCTGAAGGCACGTGGCTGGTCCCCGGACACGCCGGCGGCCGTTGTGCTGGGCGCCTCGAGCCCGGAAGCCTCCACCTGGAGGGGCACCCTCGGCGAGCTCGCGGATGCTCCTCTCCCCGGACCGGCGGGCAGCCTTCCCGGAACGCTGGTCGTCGGCGAGGTGGCCGCGCTGGCGCTCGCCGTCCGGCAAGCCGAGACGCCGCCTCACCACCCTCTTCCCGCCACCGCGGACATCGCCTGAGAGGACCTCATGCCGGCCAGAAACCAGACAGACCCATCCCGCCCGGGCGCCTCGTACGCCGATGGCCCGGAGATCGACGCCTTCGTCGAGATGCTCGGACGGTTCGAGCGTGGCGAGATCGACGCCGATGCGTGGCGGGCGTACCGCGTGGTGCGCGGCGCGTACTCGCAGCGGCAGGACGGCGTCCACATGCTCCGCATCAAGATCCCGCAGGGGATCGCCGACGCCGCCCAGCTGCGCGCGCTCGCCGACGTCGCCAGGAGGTACTCGCGCGGGTGGGGCCACGTCACCACCCGCCAGAACTTCCAGGTCCACTTCGTGCGACCGGCGGACCTCGGGCCCGCCATGCGGCGGCTGGCCGAGGCCGGGATCACCACCTCCGGGTCGGGGGGCAACGCGGTGCGAAACGTGGTGGCCTGCCCGCTGGCCGGGGTCGGCGCCGGCGAGCTCTTCGACGTCACGCCCTACGCCGAGGCGACGACGCGCCACTTCCTGCGCCACCCGCTCGCGTCCTCGCTCCCCCGGAAGTTCAAGATCGCCTTCGAGGGCTGCCCGTCCGACCACGTCGGGACTGCCATCCAGGACCTCGGGTTCCAGGCGCGCCTTCGCCAGGAGGGCGGCATGGCCGTCCGCGGGTTCCGGGTCACCGTCGCCGGGGGGACGTCCTGCCTGTGCACCAGCGGCCGCGCCCTGCTGGAGTTCGTGCCGGCCGGCGACATCCTGGCGGTCGCCGAGGCGGTCGTCAGGGTGTTCCACGCCCGGGGCGATCGCGTCAACAAGCAACGGAACCGCCTCAAGTTCCTGGTCCGGGATCTCGGGTTCGACGCCTTCTCGGCGCTGTTCGAGCAGGCGCTCGCCGCGGTCTTCGGCGAGGGAGTGCCCCCGCTATCCTTCGATGCCGGCCGGCCGCCCGGCGGACCGCCGGCTCTCCACGGGCGGCCCGCCGCGCCCGGGCTGGCCGAGATCGCGTCCCGCGTCGCCTCGGCGACCTGGCGGGGCCCGGGTGAGCCGCCCGTGGTCGAGAGCGTTCTCTGGCCCGGGCCGGCGGCGCTCTCGCGCTTCGCCACCACCAACGTGCTCCCGCAGCGGCAGCAGGGCTTCTCGGTCGTGACCGCGGCGCTCGCGCAGGGGGAGGTCTCCGCCGAGCAGCTCGAGGTCCTGGCGGACCTGGTGCTGGCCTACGGCGACGGAACGGTCCGGTTCACCAGCGGCGGCCACGCCCTGCTCCGCTGGGTGCGCACCGGCGACCTGGCGGCGCTGCACGCGAGGCTCGCCGCGGCGAGCCTCGCCAGGGATGGCGCCGGAACGGCCGCCGACGTGGCCGCGTGCCCCGGCGCCGAGGTGTGCCGCCAGGCGGTGACGCGAACGCGGGCGCTGGCCCGCGCCGTGGAGCGCAGGGTCCGCGGGCAGGACGGCGCCGCCTCGCCGGCGCCGCTCTCGGTGCGAGTGTCGGGCTGCCCGAACGGCTGCGGCCAGCACCACGTCGCCGCCATCGGGCTCCAGGGAAGCGCCAGGAAGGTGGGGGACCGTTACCTTCCCCAGTACTTCGTGCTCGTCGGCGGAGGCCTGGGCGAAGGAGGCGCCTCCTTCGGGAAGCTCGCCGGGAAGGTCCCGGCGAGCCGCGTTCCGGAGGTGGTGCACCGCCTCTCGCAGCTGTACCTGTCCGAGCGCCGGGAGGGAGAGGACGCGGGCGCCTTCTTCGCGCGCTCCCTCGAACGCGCCAGGGAGGTCGTGGCCCCCTTCGAGGGCCTCCGGATCGAGGACGCGGTGGCGGCGGACTTCATCGAGCCGGGCGCCACCGAGGAATTCCGTCCCGATGCGCAGGAAGGCGAGTGCGCGGCCTGACCCCTCGTCCGCTTGACAGGATGGCTATCCGCTATATAGGATGCCGGGCGCCGTGCTGGTGCAGGCTGTCCCGTGGCGATTTGCGGCTTATTGCGGCCACGTCAGAACGAACCCGCTAAAAGGCCTCTCATCGGGCCGGCGTACCTCCCCGGCCAGATGAGGCAGAAGGAAGACGGTCCATGTCCTCGTCCCCCGCCGCGGCGCGACGCGCGCCGCCGTCCGAGGGCTCCCCGGCCCCGGCTCTGGCTTCACTGGCGTGCCGGTCCTGCGGCGCGCGTTTCGATCCCGGCCCGGTCGCGGTCTGCGAGGCCTGCCTCGGGCCGCTGGAGCCCGCCTACGGGCCCGAGAGGGCCCTGCCCTCCCGCGACGAGATCGCGCCGCGCCCGCACTCGATCTGGCGCTACCGGGAGTGGCTCCCCATCCTCGGCCAGCCGGTGGTGTCCCTCGACACCGGCTTCACGCCCCTGCTCGACTCGCCGGCGCTGGCGCAGGCGCTGGGCGTCCGCCGGGTGCTGGTGAAGAACGACGCCGTCTCGCACCCGACCGCCTCCTTCAAGGACCGGGTGGTGGCGGTGGCGCTCAACGCCGCGGCCGGCCTGGGCATCGATACGGTCGGCTGCGCCTCGACGGGCAATCTCGCCAACGCCCTGGCGGCGCAGGCCGCCCGGGCCGGCCTCCCGGCGTGGATCTTCGTGCCGGAGGACCTCGAGGTGGCGAAGGTCGTGGGAACCTCCGTGTACGGGCCGCGGCTCGTTCGGGTCCGGGGCACCTACGACGACGTGAACCGGCTCTGCGCCCAGCTGGCGGACCGCTTCGGCTGGGGGCTCGTCAACCTGAACCTCCGCGCCTATTACGGCGAGGGATCGAAGACCATGGCCTTCGAGATCGCCGAGCAGCTCGGGTGGCGGCTGCCCGACGCGGTGGTCGCCCCCATGGCGGGAGGCTCCCTGCTCACCAAGCTCGACAAGGGATTCCACGAGTTCCTGGACGCGGGCCTGGTCCAGGGCCGGCCGCCGCGGATGTACGGGGCGCAGGCCGAGGGGTGCTCCCCCATCGTCGACCTGGTGCACCGCGGTGGCGACGCCATCCGGCCGGTGGTCCCCCGCACCATCGCGCGTTCCATCGCCATCGGCAATCCCGCGGACGGCGCATCCGCGGCGGCCGCCATCCGGCGGACCGGCGGATCCGCGGCGGCCGTCTCCGACGACGATCTGGTGGCCGGGATCCGGCTCCTCGCCGAGACCACCGGGGTGTTCACCGAGACGGCGGGCGGGGCCACGGTGGCCGGCGCCCTGAGCCTCGCGCGCGCAGGCCGCATCCGCGCCTCCGACGAGGTGGTGCTGTGCATCACCGGAAATGGCCTCAAGACGATCGAGGCCGTCCAGCCGGCGCTCCGCGAGGCGCCGGTCGTCTCCGCCAAGGTTCGCGAGGTCGCGGCGCTCGTGGACGCGTAGCCGAGGAGCCCACCCGATGCCCGTCACCCTGAGACTCCCCACCGTCCTCGCCGGGGCGGCCGGAGGGAACACGGTCCACCAGGCTCGCGGGGCCACCGTGGGCGACGTGGTCGCCGACGTGGCCAGCCGGTACCCGGAGCTCGGAACGCGCCTTCGCGGCCCGAACGGCGAACCGTATCCCTACGTCATCTTCTACCTGGACGACGAGGACATCCGCTTCCGGCAAGGCTTCGCCACGCCGGTCCGCGACGGCGCGGAGATCGTGGTCGTCCCGGCCATCGCCGGAGGATGAGCGATGGCCATCGGACGCGACGTCTCGAAGCTCCCCGGGCTGGGGAACGACGAGATCCTCCGCTACAGCCGTCACCTCATCATTCCCGAGGTGGGGATGGAGGGGCAGCGGCGCCTCAAGGACGCGCGGGTCCTCATGGTCGGCGCCGGGGGACTCGGCTCGCCCATCGGGCTCTACCTCGCCGCCGCCGGGGTGGGCCGGCTCGGGATCGTCGAGTTCGACACGGTGGACGTGACCAACCTGCAGCGACAGGTGCTGCACGGGACGCGCGACGTCGGCCGCAAGAAGGTCGAGTCGGCGCGCGATCGGATCCGCGACGTCAACCCGCACGTGGAGGTGGTGCCGCACGAGGCGTGGCTCACCTCCGAGAACGCCCTCCAGATCATCGGCCAGTACGACCTGGTGGTGGACGGCACCGATAACTTCCCCACCCGCTACCTCGTCAACGACGCCTGCGTGCTCCTCGGGAAGCCCAACGTCTACGGTTCGATCTTCCGGTTCGAAGGGCAGTCGACGGTCTTCTGCGCCGCCGACGGCCCCTGCTATCGCTGCCTGTATCCCGAGCCGCCGCCGCCCGGCCTGGTTCCGTCCTGCGCCGAGGGCGGGGTGCTCGGGATCCTCCCCGGGCTCATCGGCCTCGTCCAGGCGACCGAGGCGGTGAAGCTCGTCACCGGAGTGGGACGGCCCCTGGTGGGCCGGCTCCTGCTCCTCGACGCGCTGGCGATGCAGTTCCGCACCATGACGCTGCGGAAGGATCCCGCCTGCCCGGCCTGCGGCACCCGCGAGATCCAGGCCCTGGTGGACTATCAGCAGTTCTGCGGGGTGGGCCGGGAAGAGGACCTCTCGGGCATCCCGGCCATCTCCGTCTCGGAGCTGGACGCCCGCAGGCGCGGCGGCTCGCCGCTCGACCTCGTCGACGTCCGGGAGCGGCACGAGTGGGAGATCGGGCGCATCGCGGGGGCGCGCCTCGCTCCCCTCTCGTCCTTCGCGGAGGCGCTGCGCAGCTTCGACAGCGCCCGCGACACGGTGCTGTACTGCAAGAGCGGCGTCCGGAGCGCCAAGGCCGTCCAGCAGCTCCAGGCGGCGGGGTTCCGGCGCGTCTGGAACCTGGAGGGCGGGATCCTGCGCTGGAGCGAGGAGATCGATCCCACCGTGCCGCGCTACTGACCGTGCCTCCCGTCCCGCACAGCCGGACGGATCGGACCCGCGCCCCCCCGCCGATCGAGACCATCCTCGAGGCCATCGGCGGCACCCCGGTGGTGCGCCTGGGCCGCCTGGTCCCGCCGGATGGGGCGGAGGTGTTCGCCAAGCTGGAGTCGTTCAACCCGGGCGGCTCGGTCAAGGACCGGATCGCGCTCTCGATGCTCGAGGCCGCGGAGCGCGACGGGAGCATCCGGCCCGGCTCCGGCATCGTCGAGCCCACCAGCGGGAACACGGGCATCGCCCTGGCGCTCGCCTGCGCGGTCAGGGGTTACCGCCTGACGCTGGTCATGCCCGATTCGGTGTCGCTCGAGCACCGCCAGTCGCTGGAAGAGTACGGCGCGGAGATCCAGCTCACCCGCGCCGAGGACGCCATGGCGCCCGCCATCGCCCTGGCGCGCCAGATCGCCGCGCGCCAGGGGTGGGTCCTCCTGCAGCAGTTCGAGAACCCGGCCAACCCCGCCATCCACCGGGAGACCACGGGGCCCGAGCTCCTGGCCGCCTTCGACCGGCTCGGCGGCGGGCCAGACGCCTTCGTGGCCGGAGTGGGAACCGGCGGGACGCTCTCCGGCGTGGCCTCGGCGCTCCGCCGCGAGCGCCCGGGCGTCCTGCTGGTGGCCGTCGAGCCGGAGGCGTGTCCGGTCCTCTCCGGGGGCCCGGCGGGGGCCACCCGGATCCAGGGGCTCGGCGCCGGGTTCGTCCCGGCGGTCCTCGATCGAGAGGCCTACCACCGCGTCGAGCGGGTCGCGGACGAGGAGGCCTGGAACATGCGGCTCCGCCTGGCTCGCGAGGAGGGACTCCTGGTGGGGATCTCGAGCGGGGCGGCCGCCATCGCCGCGCTCAGGGTGGCCCGGGAGCTGGGACCGGGGCGGCGCGTCGCCACCGTGTTCCCGGATTCCGGGGAGCGCTACTTCTCCATGGCCGCCTGGTTCGCGCCGCGGGGCCCGGCGTGACGGTCCTCCGGTACGGGGCGGCGCCCGCCGGCAGCGTGGCCCGCCTGGTCGGGAACACGCCGCTCCTGCGGCTGCGGCGGGTCGGCGCCCACCTCCCCGACATCCGCCTCTACGCCAAGTGCGAATTCATGAACCCGGGCGGCTCGGTGAAGGATCGCGCGGCGCTCCGGATGATCGAGACCGCGCTCGCCGACGGCCGCTTCGGCCAGGGAAAGACGCTCATCGACTCGACCAGCGGCAACACCGGGGTGGCCTACGCGTGGATCTGCGCCGCCCTCGGCCTTCGCTGCGCGCTGGTCATGCCGGGCAACGTGAGCGCCGCGCGCAAGGAGATCGCGGCCGCCTTCGGCGCCGAGCTGGTCTTCTCGGATCCACTCCAGGGCTCGGACGGCGCCATCCTCCTGACGCGCCGGATGGTCTCGGCGGAGCCGGACCGCTTCTTCCATGCCGACCAGTACGGCAACCCCGAGAACCCTCGCGCCCACGAGATGGGAACGGCCCTGGAGATCGCCGAGGCGCTGGAGGGACGGGTGGCCGCGTTCGTGGCCGGCATCGGCACCGGCGGGACGGTCATGGGCACGGCTCGCGGGCTGCGGGCCGCCGCGCCGGGGGTCCGCTGCTACGCCGTGGAGCCGGCCGAGCCGCTTCACGGCCTGGAGGGCCTGAAGCACATGGCGAGCTCCATCGTTCCCCCCATCTACCGGGAAGCCGAGCTCGACGGGAAGATCGCCGTGGCCACCGCCGACGGCCGGGCCATGGCCGATCGGCTGGGCCGCGAGGAAGGGCTGCGCGTCGGGCATTCCGCCGGCGCCGCCGTCGCCGGCGCGCTCGAGGTCGCGGCCCGCATGGCGGCAGCCGGGGAGCGCGGGAACGTCGTCACCGTCCTTCCCGACCGCGCCGATCGCTACCTCGCCGGGCGGAGCTGGGACCGGAGGATCGCCTGGTGAGCCCGATCGAGTACCCGCCGGGGCTCATCGGCCGCATCGCCCGGCTCTGCGAGGCCCAACCCGACCGCGAGTCCTGCGGCTTCGTGGTTCGCCAGGGCCGCGCCCTCGACGTGGTCCAGATCCCGAACGTGGCCGACCGTTATCACCAGGCCGATCCGGATCGCTTCCCGCGCACGAGCCGCGAGAGCTATTACATGGACGGGGGCGCGCTGCTGCGGCTCCACGAGCAGCTCGCCCGGGCGGGGGGCGACATCGTCGCGGTCTGGCATTCCCACGTCGAGGCCGGCGCCTATTTCTCGGAGAAGGATCGCGCCGACGCGCTGCTCGACGGGCGCCAGGTGCTCCCGGGAGCGGAGTACCTCGTCTTCTCCGTTCGAGGTGGGCGCGCCGTCGAGGGGCGGTGCTTCCGGTACCAGGACGGGCGGTTCATGGAGGCGGACCTGTGCACCTGGTGAGGCCGGGGTGCGCCGAGGGAGCCCCCGACGTCGCGGGCGGCGAATCCCTCATCCCTCGTGCTTCAGCGCCGGACCCCGGCCGAGGACCTGGCACGCCTCGCCGGACTCGCCCGCCGTCCTCTCCAGGGCCGACTCCGGGGTGAGGGAGCCTCCAGCTGGAAGGACGCGCGGTGCGTGGTCCACGTCGAACCCCACGTGTCCCCGGCCGCCCGCCTCGCGGATGGTCACGCGCACCACGAGCTGGTAGGGAACGAGCTCCGTGCGCATGCGCCTCGGCTCGCCCTCGCCCTCGAGGACCGCCAGGACGACGAAGGTCCGCCCCAGGCCGACGACGTGGCACAGGTCGAAGACGTCGCCGGTGGCGAGATGGATCTGCACCGCGGGCAGCCCCTCGCCGGGATCGGGGCAGCGGTCGCGCGCGAAGGCGCGCAGCTGCCCCAGGAAGAAGCCGGGGCCGAACGGCGCGTCGGGCGTCGCCGTGCTGGTCGGACCTTCCGCTGCCATGGAGCCTCCAGGCGCGCGAGCGGCCGCGCTCCCCGTGGAATCGTGGTTGTGCCTCGGTACGAACCGCCGTCGGAGGTACAGGCCGGCGAGTCGTCCTCACCTCGACATGTCGGACGGGCCGGCCGGTCCAGGCGTTCCCAGGCGAGCGGCTCGGGACGCTCCTCTCCACGAGCATCCCGCGTGCCATCGATCGGGCCGCCAAGCTCCTGGAACGACCCGCGTTGCGGGACGTGCGGCAGGTCTATCGTGACGTCATCGACCACATCGTGACCGCCGCGGTCACACCTCGATGCACGCCGGCGGCCGAAAGGCCCCGGGGCGCGATTCACGACTCCTGGAGATCCGCCACCGGGTCGCGCAGGCCGGCGGCGATGGCCACGGGCACCGCGGCCGCCACGCCCAGGGCCGCGGCGCCCAGGAGCGCCAGAGCCGCCACCGGTCCCGTCTCGCCGAGGGACAGCGCACCGGGATCCTGCAGCAGGGCCACGGCCGCGCCCACCACGAAGCCGGCGATGGCGCCAGCCGCGGCGACGAACATGGAACGGACCACGACCCCCGCCGCCACGGTCGCGCCGCTGGCGCCGACGGCCACCAGCGTCGCCATCTCGACGCGGCGTTCGCTGGCGTCCAGGTGGGCGGCCATGGCGAGCACCAGGGCGGCCACCGCGGCAGCCACCAGGTAGCCGGCCTGGCGGTGCCGGCGCAGCGACTCGGGGACGCCCCGCTCGGCCACCTCGCCCCGATCCGATCTCACCATCGACACCCGTGAAGCCAGGCCCGACAGCGCAGCCTCGGCCACCTGCGCCGAGGTCCCTGGCCGCAAGTAGAGGCGCAGCTCGTTCACGGCCTCCGGCAACCGGGCGAGATCCTGCAGCGCCTGGAGCGGCACCCAGGCGGCCAGGTCCTCGGCGCTCCCGGCCGACGCGAGCACCGCGGCCACGCGCCAGCGCGCCCCTCCGACGGTCACCTCATCCCCGGCCCGGGCGCCGACCCTGGCCGCGAGCGCAGCGCCCAGCGCCACCTGCCCCACCCGCAGCCCCCGCGCCTCGGAGGCGGCGCCGGGAGACACGCCGACGACCGGCGCGGCCCATCCCGCCACCGGCATCTCGAGGACCAGCCGGGCCTCGGCGAGGCGCAGCCCGGGAACGGCGCGGTGCACCTCGTCGGCGAGGCCCGGGGGAAGGAGGCTGCCTTCCAGGTCCAGGCGCGCCAGCGCCCCCGCGGTCACTCCGGCGGGGACGATCCGCAGCGGCGGACCGATCTCGTCGATCCGGGCCGCCACCGCCCCCTCTCGCGCGCGGGCCAGAAGCTCCACTCCCGCGCAGAGGGCCACCACCGCGGCGACCACCGCGGATGCCAGGGCGAGCCGGCCGAGGCGCGCCCCGATCTCCCGCCAGGCGAGCCAGGCGGCCGCCCTCACGACGCCAGCTTCCTCGGCAGCGAGGGCCGGTCCTCGACCAGCGCGCCGGCCTCGAGCCGCACCACGCGGCCGGCCATCTCGGCGAGGCCCGGGTCGTGGGTCACCATCACGATGGTCTGCCCCTCGGCGTTGAGCTCCCGGAACAGCGCCATCACCCCGGCGGCGCTGGCGGGGTCGAGGTTCCCGCTGGGCTCGTCGGCGAGGAGCACCTTGGGGCCGTTCACCAGCACCCGCCCGATGCCGACGCGCTGGCGCTCGCCCACCGAGAGCTCCGCGGGGCGGTGCCGGGCTCGCACGGCGAGCCCCAGCCGCTCGAGCATGCGCCCGGCCTTCTCTGCAGCCTCGGCGCGGCCCCTCCCGGCGAGCCTCGCCGGGAGCGCCACGTTCTCGGCGCACGTGAGATAGGGAACCAGGTTGAACGTCTGGAAGACGAAGCCCACCTCGGAGCGACGGAGCGCGGCGCGCTGGGACTGTCCGAGGTCGTAGATGCGGCGCCCTCCCAGGAACACCTGCCCCGAGGTGGGCGTCGCCAGGCCGCCGAGCGCGAACAGCAGGCTCGACTTCCCGCTCCCGCTGGGACCGACCACCGACACGAACTCCCCCTGGCCGACCGACAGGTTGACGCGGTCCAGGGCGGTCACTGGCCGTCCGGGCGCGACGAAGGTCTTGGTGAGCAGCTCGGCGCGGATCATGGCTCAGATCTCCCTGAGGACTTGGGTGGGGTCGAGCGCCGCGGCGCGCCGCGCGGGGAAGAAGGCGGCCAGCGCGCTCACGAGCGCGCTCAGGACCACGGCCGGCACGAGCAGGTCGGCGGGCGCGGCCAGCGAGGTCCCCAGGGTCCGGGCCCCGAGCCAGCCGGTCGCCGGGACCGCCAGCGACCAGCCGGCGAAACCGCCGATCGCGCCCGCGAGGGCGGCCTGGAGCGTGAAGGCACCGGCGAGTCCCGCGGGCGGAGCGCCCACCGCCACGAGCAGCCCCAGCTCCCGCCGCCGCCGCCGCGCCTGCGAGGCGACCAGCGCGGCGACCACGCCGGCCACCAGCACGGCCCCGGCCGAGAGCAGCGCCCAGGCGTACCGCTTCATGGTGGCCACGCTCCCGGTCTGCGCCTTCAGCATGCCCGCCACCGTGACCGCCCGGGTGCCGGGCAGGAGCTTCTCCACGTCCGAGGCGAGCGCAGGCACGTCGGTGCGGCACCAGCATCCGCCCAGGCGCATCGCGTTCACCTCGCCGGGCCGGCCCAGGATCCGCTGCGCGGCCTCGAGCGGGACGAACACGGCGTCGTCGAGTCCCTCGGGCGCTTCCCGGGCGACCCCCAGAACCGCGAGCGCCGCGGGCCCGAGGTCGATGCGGCTCCCCGGCACCGCCCCCAGCTTCCGCGCCGCCGCGGGCGCGAGATAGGCTCCCGCCAGGCCCGGCGGGGCCGGCGGAGAGAAGGAGGCGTCGCCGACCACGATCACCGGGACCCCGCCCGGCGAGGCGTTCCCGTAGAGGCGCGCCTCGATGGCCTGGATGTGACGCCGGAGCGGGGAGTCTCGGATCAGGTCGGGGGCGCGGTCCGAGAGGCCGGGCCCAGAGTAGCGCTGCCGGTGGAATTCGCCGGGATCGACCCCGGCCGGGAGCACCAGCATGTTCTTCCCGAGCCGGTGAGCCAGGTCGTGGATGGAGTCGTCCGCCGCCACCGTCACCGCTCGCTGGGTGACGAGGCCCGCCACCACCAGCGCAATGGCGGCTGCTCCGAGCAGGTACTCCAGCCAGCGGCGTTTCAAGTCAGCCCAGAGCAGCAATGTCATCCCAACGGCCCTCTCCCCGCGCGCCGTCGACGAGCCGCGCGTTGTCTTTCCGGCTTCCAAGCAGGACCCGTGCCACGAAGGACCCGGACGGGTCGCCTCCGCGGCACGGACATCTCACGCGACGGGCGGTACCGGGCGCCGCGAGACGCGACCGGTCGGCCACACTGTACCCCGGCCGGTCACATCGCCTTCCGGCGATGCGCCGTCGACAGTCGGTTCCGGATGATCGCCGGCGCCACCACTACATCCCGCCCATCATCCCGCAGCCGTGCTGCCGCATGTGCTCGGCTTCGTCCCTGACGGCCACGCGAAGCCTCTCGATGTCGGCCGGGTCGCTCGGTTGGACGACGATGCGGGCGCCTCCCTCGACATCCTGCACCGTGGCGCGCGAGGGCGGCATGGTTCCCGCGTGCGATTGGTGGCCACCCGGGCTCTCCCCACCGGCGATGGATCCGCCGCCCATGGTGCCGCCGCTCGGGCCCATCATCGTGCTGCCGTGCCCCATGCCGCCGCTCGGACCCATCATCGCGCCGCCGTGACCCATGCCGCCGCCCATGTGCTGCATCCCGGATCCCATGGCGTGATGGCGCTCGTGCATCTCGGCCATGGCATGCGCGCGCCTGCGCAACTCTCCGACGTCGCCGGTGGCGGTCGTGAAGGTGAGGACTTCGCCGCCGACCGTGTCCGACGCCGCCACCTGCGTACCAGGCACGGCCATGGGACACATCTGCATCGCGGTCTGGGGAGCGTCGGGGCTCGCCGCGACCGGTGGCGCAGCCGCTGGTGGAATCGCATGGCCGGCCATCATCGCCGACATGCAGCCGGAGAGGGGGGGAAGCATCACGGCAGCCAGCATCGCCACGGTACGGGTCATCGCACAGGCCTCCTGTTGAGCGGGTCGGGAATTCGAGAAACGCGCTCGCGTCCGTGCATCGACCATGCCGCCTCACGCCACGGCATCCGCGCGCCCGCACCTGGCAGCCGGGCCGTACACTTGGGAAGCGGGCTCGCCTCTTGCTATGCCCGTCGCCTGCGATGAAACCCTGGCGCACGAGACTCCTCGCGGCCCTGGCGGGTGCCTTGCTGGCGCTGGCGGGGCTTCTGGTCTCCATCCTGTGGGGCGGGATCAGCGCCCGCCCGGAGCCCTCCCGCATCGAGACCTGGTTGGCCGGGGCGATGCGGCGCGCCGCCTTCCCGGGAGAGGCGCGGCGCACGAAGAACCCGCTTCCGGCGACGCCGGAGATCCTCGCGCAGGGTCGGGCGCACTTCGCCGATCACTGCGCCTCCTGCCACGGCAACGACGGAAGCGGCCAGACCGCACTGGGTCGGGGGCTGTACCCTCGCGCGCCGGACATGCGGCTACCCGCCACCCAGGCGCTCACCGACGGCGAGATCTTCCACGTCATCGAGAACGGGATCCGGCTCACCGGGATGCCGGCCTGGGGCGCGGCGGGCAAGCAGGCCGAGAGCTGGAAGCTGGTCCATTTCATACGTCACCTCCCCTCGCTCACGCCCGGCGAGAAGCTCGAGATGGAACGGCTGAACCCGCGAAGCCTCGCGGAGTGGCGGGAGCTCGAGGAGGACGACCGGTTCCTCCGCGGCGGCGAGGCGCCGGCGACGCCCGAGCCGCCGGCCCACCACGGCCATTGATCTCCTGCGGGGAGGAGCGGGCCATGACTTCGGAGAGGACCATCGGGACCGTCCCTCGCAAGCCCAGCCTGCGCTGGCGCCTCCGCGGCTGGACCATCGCCGTCTTTTCCCTCACACTGGCAGCCTTCGCCGTGGTCAGCGTCCTCGACGAGCGGGGCCGGGTACTGGAGTTCGAGGCGACGAGCGCACGGGCGTTCCTCGGCCACCTCGCCGGGATGCCGGCGTTCGGCGCCGGCCTCGCCGAGCTCATCCA
>DASRTO010000663.1:0-2023 GCA_035655915.1 Anaeromyxobacteraceae bacterium | reverse complement strand
GGCGCCGCGGCTGGTGGCCGCCGGCTACGGCCCGTACCACCCCATCGCCACCAACGCCACGCCCTCCGGCCGCTCCCGCAACCGGCGCATCGAGATCCTCCTCACGCCGGCGCTGGAGCCGACCCCGGCCAAGGTGGCGGCTCCGGCCAAGGCGGCGCCGGCGGCCAAGGCCGCGGAGAGGCAGCCGGCCGCTCCGGCAAGGAAGGCGCCGGCTCCCAAGAAGTAGCCCCAGGGGCGGCCCCGCCCCCCGTCCCGTCCGGGGAGCGGGGGGCGCCGCCGGCGTGCCTTATCTTGGGTGCTGGAGGAGTCGCCGTGGCCGAGATCCCGGAAGGGCTGCGGGAGCTGCTGGGCCGGCTCGAGCCGGGGTCGGAGGTGGTGTCGGTGCAGCCGCTGGCTCCCGACACCGGCGAGGGGAAGACGCGCAAGGGGGGCGGCTACGGGGCCCCGCTGCGGGTGACGGTGCGGGACTCCCGCGGGACCAGCCGGGTGCTGGTCTTCCGCACCGCGACCAGCAACGTCTTCGGCCACGACCGGCGCGCCGACCGCGCCGCCGAGATGCTGCTCGCCTGGGACACCTTCAACACCGTTCCCGACCACGTCCGGGCGCTTGACGTTGGGACCCTCCTCCCCGACGGGCGCCTGCTCTCGGCGAGGGAGGGCGGCGAGTTCTACCTCCTCACCACCTTCGCCGAGGGGCGGATGTACGCCGAGGACCTGCGCGCGGTGGCCGCCCGGGGCGAGGCCGGCGGCCGGGACCTGTCCCGCGCCGAGGCCCTGGCCCGGTGGCTGGCGCGCCTCCACGCCGGCAAGGTCCGCGACCCGGACGCCTACCGGCGCGCCGTGCGCGACCTGGTCGGCCATGGCGAGGGGATCTTCGGCATGGTGGACGGCTACGGCCCGGGCGTGGCGGGGGCGCCCCCGGAACGGTTGCGCCGCCTGGAGGCGCTGTGCCTCGACTGGCGCTGGCGCCTGCGGGGGCGCGAGGAACGGCTCAGCCGCACCCACGGCGACTTCCATCCCTTCAACATCGTCTTCGAGGAGGGGCCGGGCGCCCGCTTCACGCTGCTCGACGCCAGCCGCGGAGGCCGCGGCGATCCTGCCGACGACGTCACCTGCCTCTCGGTGAACTACGTCTTCTTCGCCCTGGAGCGGCCGGGGGCCTGGGCGCAGGGCCTGGCTCCGCTGTGGCGGCGCTTCTGGCAGGTCTATCTGAAGTCGAGCGGCGACCGCGAGGTGCTGGAGGTGGCGGCCCCGTGGCTGGCCTGGCGCGCCCTGGTCATCGCCAGCCCGCGCTTCTACCCCGACCTTCCGGCGGCGGCGCGCGAGGCCCTGCTCGGCCTCGCCGAGCGCGCGCTCAGGTCGGAGCGCTTCGATCCGGGAACGGCCGAGGAGCTCTTCCGGTGAGCCAGGGGACGGCGGGAGGGGCGGTGGTGTGGATCACGGGGCTCCCCGCCTCGGGGAAGTCGACCCTGGCGGCCCGCCTCGAGCGGCGCCTGCGCGGGCTGGGCCGCGCCGCAGCGGTGCTCGACGGCGACGAGGTGCGGGAGGCGCTGGTCCCGCGCCCGGGCTACTCGCCGCAGGAGCGCGACGCCTTCTACGAGACCCTGGCGCGCCTGGCGGCCCTGCTCGCCCGCCGGGGCCTCTCGGTCCTGGTCGCCGCCACCGCGCCTCGCCGGGCCCACCGCGCCTCGGCCCGCTCCCTGGCGCCGCGCTTCGTGGAGGTCTTCGTCGACGTGCCGGCCGAGGAGTGCGCCCGCCGGGACCCGAAGGGGCTATGGGCCCAGGCCCGCGCCGGGGCGGCGCCCACGCTCCCCGGCGCCGGCGTGCCCTACGAGCCGCCGGAGGCGCCCGAGGTCCGGGCCCGCGGCGGCGAGGACGATGCTGCCGTCGAGGCGGTGCTGGCGCGCCTCGGCTGAACGAGCGATCGCGATCCTGAACCAGGCGCGGGGAGGGGCCCCACCGAAGGTGGGGAGGGGCAGAGGCCCTCCCCGCGGGGCGGCGCGCACAGCGCGCCGGGGCCCCG
>DASRTO010000662.1:0-4986 GCA_035655915.1 Anaeromyxobacteraceae bacterium | reverse complement strand
CGGCGCGCAGCGCGGCGACCTGGCCGCCGAGGCCGGGGCGGCGCTGGAGGCCGCCCACCGCCTGGAGGGGCTCGCCGAGGCCCGGGCCCTGGAGGAGTTCGCGGGGCGCTATCCGCGCCACCCCTCGGCCGACAACGCCCTGGTGGACGCCGCCCGGGGCCGCGACGCCGCCGGCGACCCCGAGACCGCCTGCGACCTGGCGGCCCGCGTCGAACAGGAGTACCCGGCCGGCGACGCCCTGCCCGAGGCCCTGGGCCTCCTCGTCGAATGCCGCGCCCGCCAGGGCGACGCGGCCCGCGCCCGCGCCCTGGCCGAGCGCCTCGTGAAGGACTTCCCCGATTCTTCCGCCGCGAGGCGCGCCCGGGAGCGCCTGGCGGCGCTGCACGAGGCGGATCCCCCCGCCTCCGAAAGCCGTCGAGGAGCCACCCCATGAGTCTCGCCAAGCTCGCCGCCCTCTTCTCGCTCCTGCCGGCCGCCGCGCTGGGCCAGGGACCGGCCGCCGCCATCGACGCGGCCAAGGAGGCGGGCCGCAGGGAGCAGGCCGGCGTGGAGCGCCGCGAGGCGCTCATCCAGCAGGCGGCGCCGCAGGACCAGGCGGCGCCGGGGGAGGCCGGCGAGGCGCCGCCCGAGGAGCCCGACCGGTCGGTGAACCTGAACCGGGCCGCCGAGCAGCTCGAGGGCGCCGCGCCCGAGGTCGAGGCCCCCCCGGCGGCGGCGGCGGCCGGGGCGGCCCAGCCGCCCGACACCTACACCGTCCAGCCAGGCGACACCCTCTGGGACCTCTCCGGCCGCTTCCTCAACAACCCCTGGTACTGGCCGAAGGTCTGGTCCTACAACCCGGAGATCACCAACCCGCACTGGATCTACCCAGGCAACGTGGTGCGGTTCTTCCCCTCGGCCGAGGAGGCCCCCGCCCGCGTCGAGCCGGTCACGCCGGTGGCCGAGGAGGAGCAGCCCACGGCCCCGCGCGAGATGGAGGACCTGTCCAAGGGGACCCTGGAGATGCCGCGGCAGATCGCCGAGGACGACACGGTGGCGGTGGTGGGACCGTACCGGATCGCCCAGGCGCCGACCAAGCCCGCGCCCATCCGGCGCGACACCTTCATGACCCGCATGCAGCTGGAGGAGGCGGGGCGGATCGTCGGGGCCTTCGAGGAGAAGCTGATCCTCACCCACCTCGACAAGATCTACGCCCGCTTCCGCGACCCGGGTTCGGTGAAGGTGGGCCAGACCTTCGCCATCTACCGGAGCGAGGGGCCGGTCCACCACCCCAAGACCGGCGAGTCGGTCGGCTACAAGACACTCATCCTGGGGCAGGCCCGGGTGACCCGCCTCGGCGAGAAGGCAGTGACCCTGATCGTCACCGCCGCCTACGACCCCATCGACCGCGGCGACTACCTCGGACCCTGGAGCGAGAAGCTCATCAAGGCCATCCAGCTCCGTCCCAACCAGGCCTCGGTGGAGGGCTACATCGTGGCGGTCACCCCCAGCGTCCTCACCAACCTGGGCGAGGCCAACGTGGTCTACCTGGACAAGGGCCAGGCCGACGGCGTGCAGGAGGGGAACACCTTCCAGGTCCTCCGCAGCGGCGACCGCTCCAAGGAGCCGCCCGACCGCCCCATCTACGACGCCAACCTGCCGACCGAGGTGGTGGGCACGCTGGTGGTGTTCGACGTCAAGGAGCGCAACTCCACCGCCTTCATCTCCCGGAGCATCGTCGAGGTCTACGTGGGCGACCGCGTCGAGATGCGCCCGGCCCGGCCTGCCGGGTCCGGGGGGTTCTGAGAGAACTGGCTTCAAGCTACGCTACAAGCCTCGGGCCTCCGGAAGAGCGCGCAGGATGGCTCATCCCGAAGCCGAAGGCTGAAGCCCGAGGCCTGCGTTCCACGAAACCCGCCGAGCCCGACTTGACGCTGTCGGACCCCGCGGGTATATGGCCCGACCTCATGGAGGTCTTCACCCTCCGGCGGGGCGAGCCCGGATATCCCACGCCGCTCGAGCGGCTGCCGGATCCGCCGGCGCGGCTACGGGTGCGCGGGAGCCTTCCCGAGGCGCGCCGGGTGGCCCTGGTGGGGGCGCGCCTGGCCGACGAGTACGGGCTGGCCATGGCGGCCTCGCTCGCCGCCGGCCTGGCCCGCGCCGGTGTGGCGGTGGTGTCGGGCGGTGCCCAGGGCGTGGACGCGGCCGCCCACCGGGGCGCGCTCGAGGCGGGCGGGCCCACGGTGGCGGTGATGGGCTGCGGCCTCTCCCACGCCTACCCGGCCGATCACCGCGACCTCTTCGAGCGCATCGCCGCCTCCGGCGGGGCGCTGGTCTCCGAGTACGACGACCGGTTCCGCCCGGACCGCTGGACCTTCCCGGAGCGCAACCGTCTCGTGGCCGCCCTGTGCCAGGCGGTGGTGGTGGTCCGGGCCGGCGAGCGCAGCGGCGCCCTCATCACCGCCGGCTGGGCGCGCCGCCTGGGCCTGCCGGTGCTGGCGGTGCCCGGCGAGGCGGGCGACCCGCTGGCGGCCGGGCCGCTGTCGTTGCTGCGCGCCGGCGCGCGCCTCGCCTGCGGCGCCGAGGACGTGCTGCGCGAGATCGGCCTCTTCCCCGCCGAGGCCGCCTCCCCCCCGCCGGCGGAGCCGGCCGGCGAGGCCGGGGCGGTGCTGCGCGCGCTGGGGCGGCGCGGGCGCCACGCCGACGAGGTGGCGCGCGAGGCGGGGCTCGGGGCCGGGGCCACGCTCTCGGCGCTGCTGTCGCTGGAGCTGCAGGGCCTGGTGGAGCAGCGGCCGGGCCAGCTCTTCCGGCGGCGGGAGGGGCGCTGACCGTGCCCGCCGCACCCAAGGCTGCCAAGGCCCCGAAGCCCGCCAGGGCCGGCAAGGCCGGCGGCGCTCGCGGCGGCGCCCTGGTGGTGGTCGAGTCGCCGGCCAAGGCCAAGACCATCAAGAAGTACCTGGGGCGCCACTTCGACGTGCGGGCCTCGGTGGGGCACGTCAAGGACCTCCCCAAGTCCAAGATGGGCGTGGACGTGGAGAAGGGGTTCCGGCCCGAGTACGACGTCATCAAGGGCAAGGCCAAGGTCCTCTCCGAGATCAAGCGGGCCGCCAGCAAGGCGGAGCGGGTGCTGCTCGCCACCGACCCCGACCGCGAGGGGGAGGCCATCGCCTGGCACATCGCCGAGGAGATCGGCGCCGAGGGCGGCGACGAGCGGGTGCGGCGGGTGCTCTTCAACGAGATCACCAAGACCGCCATCCAGAAGGCCATCGAGGAGCCGCGCTCGCTCGACCGGGCCAAGTTCGAGTCGCAGCAGGCGCGCCGCATCCTGGACCGGCTGGTGGGGTACCAGATCAGCCCCATCCTCTGGCGCAAGGTCCGGCGCGGCCTCTCGGCGGGCCGGGTGCAGTCGGTGGCGGTGCGCCTGGTGGTGGAGCGGGAGCGGGAGATCGAGGCCTTCCGGCCGGAGGAGTACTGGACCCTGGAGGCCGAGCTGCAGGCGCCGCAGCCGCCGGAGTTCCGGGCCCGGCTGGTGAAGCTCTCCGGCCAGAAGGCGGAGCTGAAGGACGGGGAGACCAGCCGCCGGCTGGTGGAGGAGCTGGAGAAGGAGCGGTTCACGGTGGCCGCCGTCGAGCGCAAGGAGCGCCGCCGCAACCCGCCGCCCCCCTTCACCACCGCCAAGCTCCAGCAGGAGTCGGCCAACCGGCTGGGCTTCACCGCCAAGAAGACCATGACCCTGGCCCAGCGCCTGTACGAGGGCGTGGAGCTGGGCGAGGAGGGGTCGGTCGGCCTCATCACCTACATGCGCACCGATTCGGTGCGCCTCTCGGCGGAGGCGGTGGACGGGGTGCGCCGCCACATCGAGGAGCGCTACGGCCGGGATCACCTCCCCGAGTCGCCCAACGCCTACCGCACCAGGCAGAAGGCGGCCCAGGAGGCCCACGAGGCCATCCGCCCCACCTCGCTGGAGTGGACGCCGGAGCGGGTGGCCCCATTTCTGGAGGCGATCGGCGAGCGGGACATGCTGCGGCTCTACGAGCTGGTGTGGAACCGCTTCGTGGCCTGCCAGATGGTGCCGGCGGTCTACGACCAGACCACCGCCGACATCGCCGCGGGCCGGGCCACCTTCCGCGCCACCGGCTCGGTACTCAAGTTCCCCGGCTACCTGGCGGTGTACGGGGCCCGGCCGCCGGAGGAGGAGGCCGGCGCCGAGCCGGAGAAGGGCGAGAACGGGGAGGCGCGCGAGAAGCCCGAGGAACGGGTCCTGCCGCCGCTGGAGGCCGGCATGGCGCTCGAGCTGCGCCGCCTCCTTCCCGAGCAGCACTTCACCCAGCCCCCGCCGCGCTTCAACGAGTCGTCCCTGGTGAAGGAGCTGGAGGAGAAGGGCATCGGCCGCCCCTCCACCTACGCCGCCATCCTCGACGTCATCCAGGAGAAGGGCTACGTGGAGAAGGTGGAGCGGAACTTCCGCCCCACCCACCTGGGCGTGCTGGTCACCGACGAGCTGGTGCGGGCCTTCCCGCGCGAGATGGACGTGGCCTTCACCGCCGGCATGGAGGAGAAGCTCGACGAGATCGAGGATGGGAACGCCGGCTGGCAGGCGGTGCTGCGCGACTTCTACGCCACCTTCAAGGAGGACCTGGCCAGGGCCGAGGTCTCCATGCGGGACGTGAAGCGACAGGAGATCCCCACCGACCTCGTCTGCGAGAAGTGCGGCAAGCCCATGGTCATCAAGTGGGGCCGCATGGGGGAGTTCCTCGCCTGCTCCGGCTACCCCGACTGCCGCAACACCATGAACTTCCGGCGCGAGGAGGGGAAGATCGTCCCGGAGAAGGAGGAGGAGGTCCAGGTCGACGAGAAGTGCCCGGAGTGCGGCGCCGCCATGGTGATGAAGCGCGGCCGCTTCGGACGCTTCCTGGCCTGCACCCGCTACCCCGAGTGCAAGGGGACGCGCCCGGTGTCGATCGGGGTCGCCTGCCCCAAGGGCTGCGGCGGCCAGATCACCGAGCG
>DASRTO010000661.1:0-16667 GCA_035655915.1 Anaeromyxobacteraceae bacterium | reverse complement strand
GCGCTGCTCCTGGCGGGCGCAATTCACGCCTCGGCCGGGCGCGCCGCCGAGGCCCGCCGCGCCTTCCTCGACTGTTGGGCCCGCCACCCCATGGCCCCGGCATCGCGCGAGTGCCAGGCGCGGCTGCGGGCCCTCCCGGGCGCGGCCGGGACGCCGCCGGGGAAGGAGGACGCCCTGCGCCGCGCCGAGTCCCTCCTGGAGGCCAACCGCAACCGCGCCGCCCTCCAGGAGCTGGGACGGGCCGCGCCCTTCCCGCCCCCAACTGCCGAGGAGCCGCTGGGCTGCCGCGCCGCCTTCGTCCTCGGCAAGGCCCACCGCAAGGAGCGCGAGTACCAGCGCGCCATGCAGGAGCTGCGGCCGGTGGTGGACCGCTGCCGCGACCCGGCCCTGCGCCCCCGCGCCCTGTACCTGCTGGCGGTGGCGGCCGCCAACGCCGGCCAGGACGGCGCGGACCTCTACCGGCGCTTCGCCCGCGAGTTCCCCGCCGAGGCCGCCGCCGACGACGCCCTCTTCTTCGCCGCCGACCTCCTGGCCCGGCAGGGGCAGCCGGAGGAGGCGGCCAGCCTGCTCGGCGAGCTGGTGGAGCGCTACCCCGACGGCGACCAGCGCCCCGAGGCCCTGTTCCGCCTGGGGTGGCTGGCGCGGCGGCAGGGGGACGCCTCCCGGGCGGTGGCGGCCTTCGCCCGCGCCGAGGACGAGTACCACGACCGCGACCCCTACGAGCACGCCCGGGCCGCCTACTGGCGGGCCCGCGTGCTGGGGGAGCGCGACGGGCCCGGGGACGCGGCCGCGGCTCGCGCCCTCTGGGAGATGCTGGCCTCGCGCTACCCGGCCGACTACTACGGCCTGCTGGCCCAGGCTCGCCTGGGCGGCGAGGGGGTGGTGTCGCCCCGGCGGCCGGGCCCGGCGGGAGAGGCGGGCCTGCGCTGGTCCCCGGGGCCGCTGGAGCGGGACCCGCACTTCCGCGCCGGCGTGCTCTGGCTGCGGCTGGGGCTGAAGCGGACGGCCTCCGAGGAGCTGGAGGCGGCGGACCGGCGACCCCTGGGCGACGGCGACGCCGAGCCGGGCCCGGAGCCGCTGCTCCTGCTGGCCGAGCTGCTGGACCGCGCCGGCGACCACAAGGCGGCGCACCAGCTGCTGCGAACACAGGGGCGGCAGATCCTGCGGCGGCCGCCGGAGGGGCTGCCGCTCCGCGTCTGGCAGGTGGCCTACCCGCCGGCCTGGCGCGCCGAGGTGGTGCGCTGGGCCGGGCCGGCCGGCGTCCCGCCCGACCTCCTGCAGGCGCTGATGCGCGAGGAGAGCGCCCTGGATCCGGTGGTGGTCTCGGCGGCGGGGGCGGTGGGGCTCACCCAGCTCATGCCGCCCACGGCCCAGGAGATGGCGCGGCGGCTCAAGCTCCCCCGGCCGAGGGCGGCCGACCTGGCCGACCCGGGGCTCAACATCCGCCTGGGCGCGGCCCACCTGGGCGACCTGCTCTCGCGCTTCGGCGGGTCGGCGCCGCTGGCGCTAGCGGCCTACAACGCCGGGAGCGCGGCGGTGCGCGGCTGGTGGCGGGCCCGGGCGGGGCTGCCGCTCGACGAGTTCGTGGAGGAGATCCCCCTACAGGAGACCCGCGGCTACGTGAAGCGGGTGCTGCGTTCCTACGCCGCCTACCGCATGCTCTACGGGGGCGCCGGCGAGCCCGTGCTCCGCATCGCCTGGCGACTGCCCCCGCCGCCGTGAGCGGCGGATGCCGGGGCGCGTGGGCCGGGCGGGCCCCCGTGCCTCGCCCGCCGTCCCGTGCTAAGGTCTCCCTCGACCCATGCTCGAAACCGGCGTCCTCGTCCTCAACCGGGTCTACCAGCCAGTCCACGTCACGTCGGTCCGGCGCGCCCTGTGCCTCCTCTACCAGGGGGTGGCCAAGGCCATCGACGAGCAGTTCCAGCTCTTCGACTTCGAGAGCTGGAGCGAGCTCTCGGCGGCGGCGAGCCAGGACGTGATCCGCACGGTGAGCCGGCGCATCCGCATCCCGCGCGTGATCGTGCTTGTCGCCTACGAGCACCTGCCCAAGGCGCGGGTGCGCTTCTCCCGGTTCAACATCTACGCCCGCGACGACTCCACCTGCCAGTACTGCGGGCTGCGGCTGCCGCGCTCGGAGCTGAACTTGGACCACGTGGTGCCGCGCTCGCGCGGCGGCTCCACCACCTGGGAGAACGTGGTCTGCTCCTGCGTGGCCTGCAACCTCCGGAAGGGCGGCCGCTCGCCGGATGAGGCCGGGATGCGACTGAGGCGGGCGCCGTCCCGGCCGCGGTGGACCCCGGTCTTCCGCAGCGCCACCCGGAGGGCCTTCTACCGGGAATGGATGCCTTTCCTCTCCATGGCCGAGGCCGCCTACTGGAACGCCGAGCTTTTGGAGTAGCGCCGGCCTTGGCGTAAGATCGGCAGGATGGGCGAGGTCCCGACCCTCAAGCTGGTGAGCCCGCCGGCGCCGGGTCCGCGGCGGCCGCGCCCGCCGTTGCCGCGCCCCGGGGCGCGGGCCCGCCGGGTGGTGTCCGTGGGGGGCGGCAAAGGCGGGATCGGCAAGAGCCTCATCGCCGCCAACCTGGGCATCGAGCTGGCCCGGCGCGGCCGCCGTGTGGTGCTGGTGGACGCCGATCTGGGCGGGGCCAACCTCCACACCTGCCTGGGCGTGGACCTGCCCAGGAAGACCCTCTCCGACTTCATCGAGCGGCGCATCGAGCGCATCGAGGAGGTCATCACCCCCACCGGCATCCAGAACCTGGGCCTCATCTCCGGGGCCATGGACCACCTGGACGCCGCCAACCCCCGCTACGCCCAGAAGATGCGCCTGCTGCGCCACGTGCAGGCCATGGACGTGGACTACGCCATCCTCGACCTGGGGGCCGGGACGCACCTCAACGTCCTCGACTTCTTCCTGGTCTCCGACCACGGCATCCTGGTGCTGGTGCCCGAGCCCACCGCGGTGGAGAACGCCTACCGCTTCGTCAAGGCGGCCTTCTGGCGGCGCATGCGCAACGTGGCGGCGGTCTTCGGCTACGACCCGCTCATCCGCTCGCTGCTCGCCGGCAACACCTTCCGTAGCCCGGTGGAGTTGGTGGCAGCCCTGGGGCAGCGCGACCCGGAAGCCGCCGAGAACCTGACCAGGCAGCTGGCCACCTTCCGGCCGCGGCTGGTGGTGAACCAGACGCGCACCGTGCAGGACGTGGACATCGGCAGCGCCGTGGTGACCGCCTGGCGCAAGTACTTCGGGCTGGAGATGGACTACCTCGGGCCCATCGACTACGACGACGAGATGTGGAAGACGGTGCGGGCCAGGCGGCCACTGCTGGTGGAGAACCCGGGCTCGCGCGCCTCCCGCGCCTTCGGGCGCATCGTGGACGGCCTGCTGGCGCTGGACGCCGCCGCGGCGCGCGGCGAGAGGTCGCGGTGAAGCCCATCCCCGAGCAGTCCTTCTACGAGATCCTGGAGATTCCCCAGGATGCCCCGCTGGAGGAGGTGGAGAAGGCCTATCAGCGGGCCAAGGCGCTCTACGGGCCGGGGTCCCTGGCCATCTACTCCCTGGTGGCGCCCGAGGAGATGGCCCTCCTGAACCGCCGCATCGAGGAGGCCCACCGGGTGCTGCTCGACGCCGGCACCC
Organism: Anaeromyxobacteraceae bacterium; assembly: GCA_035655915.1. Classification (GTDB taxonomy): domain Bacteria; phylum Myxococcota; class Myxococcia; order Myxococcales; family Anaeromyxobacteraceae; genus DASTPH01. The sequence goes on along the minus strand of DASRTO010000661.1, from coordinate 13,030 downwards.
GCGCCGGCTACGACGCCACCCTGCCCGACGCTTCCTGGAAGCGCGGGGCTCCGCCTCCGGCGGCGCTGCCCCCCGCGAGCGAGGGGGCCGCGGCGGCGATCCCGGGCGCCCCGGCGGGCCCCGTCACCCCGGCCGCGGGCGGCACTGCGGCCGGCGCGGAGGCGCCCCCTCCGGAGGCGCCCGCCACCGCCCTCGACGGCGCGCCGCCGGGCCAGGCCGAGCCCGTCCCGCTCGCGCCCGCCGAGGTGGCGCCCATCCCGGCGACGCCCTCGCCGGTGGCGCCTTCGGTGGCGGCCGCTCCCGAGCCCGGCGCCACCGGCCAGGCGGCTTCCGCCCAGGCGCCGGCCGAGGCCAGCCAGCCGCCGCTCGCGCCGGGCGCCGCCCCGGCGACCGCCGCCGCCATGGGCACCCCGCCGGTCGCGTCCGCGGCGAGGCCGGGAGGCTTCTCGATGCCCGAGGGAGCGGCCTGGACCGGCGAGATGCTGCGCCAGGCGCGCGAGAGGCGCGGCCTCACCCTGCACCAGCTGGCCGAGCGCACCAAGGTGGGGCGCCACCACCTGGAGAACATCGAGGCCGACTGCTACCCGCTGCTCCCCGCCCCGGTCTACCTGCGCGGCATCCTCATCAGCCTGGCCAAGGAGCTCCGCCTCGACCCGCAGAAGGTGTCGCGCTCCTACCTCGAGGCGGCGCGAGCCGCCGAGGCCCCGCCGGCGCCGCCGAAGCCGCGGTAGCCGCCGCTTCGTTGACCGGTCGGCGGGGCCGGCATACCATCCTCGCCGATGCCGCTCATCGAGACGCCCGAGCAGGCGACGCGCCTGGCGCGAGCCATCTGCTCCGACGTGTCCCTCTACAACGAGGAGAAGATCGTCCGCGGCATCGAGCAGGATAACTTCTTCGAGGCCCTCAAGGAGGAGCTCGAGGAGGGGCGGGAGCTGTACCGATCCCGGGTCTCGCCCGATCTCTACGCGCGCACCAACTTCTACGACCGGGCCATCGTGGACGTGATCCTCAAGTCGAAGGGGCACGTGAAGTCGAGGATCTGGTAGGCCCCGCCCGGCGGAGCACGTCCGGAGGCGTCCCTGGCGGAACGGCGACACCTCGAGGCGACGCCGGAGGTGGCGGGGCAGCGCCTGGACGTGGCGGTGGCGCGGCTCCTGCCCGACCTCACCCGGGCGCGGGTGCAGCGGCTCCTCTCCGAGGGCCGCATCCGGGTGGAGGGCCGCCTCGCCAAGGCCTCGGCCCGCCTGCGAGGAGGCGAGCGGGTGGAGGTGGAGCTTCCAGGGCCCGAGCCCACCGGCCTCCTGCCCCAGGACCTGCCGCTGCGCGTGCTCCACGAGGACCCGGACCTGCTGGTGCTCGACAAGGCCGCCGGCATGGCGGTCCACCCGGCCCGGGGCACGCCCCATTCGACGGTGGTGAACGCCCTCCTGCACCGGCTGGGCGAGGGGCCCGGCTCGCGCCTGGGGCTGGTGCACCGCCTCGACAAGGAGACCAGCGGCTGCCTGGTGGTGGCGCGCACCGAGGCGGCGCTCCGGGCGCTGCAGGCGGCCTTCAAGGCGCGGCGGGTGGAGAAGACCTACCTGGCGCTGTGCCACGGGCGTCTCCCTTCCGAGGGGCGGCTCGACACGCCCTACGGCCGCCACCCGCGGGAGCGCACCCGTTTCACCGGACGGGTCCAGGCGGCGCGGCGGGCGGTCACCACCTGGCGGGTGGCCGAGCGGTTCGGCGACGCGGCCAGCCTGGCGGAGGTGACCCTCCACACCGGTCGCACGCACCAGATCCGGGTGCACCTCGCCGAGGCGGGCCACCCCCTGCTCGCCGACGCCGCCTATGGCGGGCGGCGCCGCGAGGAGCGGTTGTCGCCCTCCCACCCGGCCAGGCGGGCGGCCGAGGCGCTGGGGCGCCAGGCGCTGCACGCCCTGCGGCTGGCCTTCGACCACCCGCGCACCGGCCGGCGCGTGTCGTTCGAGGCCCCGCTGCCCGAGGACTTCCGCCGCGCGCTGGAGGCGCTGCGGCGCGAATCGCCGGGCGGGTAGGGCGGGCTCGGGGTTCCCCGGCGGGGGACGAGCCCCCGCCCTCGGCGGAAGGCGAGCCCCCGCCCTACGGGCGCGGTCGCGCCTGAAAGCGCCGCAGGGTGCCGCGCTCGCGCCGGCCGTCGGGCTCGATGGCGAAGCCGGCCGCCTCGACGCTTCGCTCCGTCTCGCGGTTGGGATGGCAGCCGCCGGCCACCCAGGTCCAGGCCGGCTGATACAGGTCCTGCACCCGGCCCCAGACCCGGTTGCGCGAGCGGACGTGCTCCAGCATCCTGAGCGCGCCGCGCGGCGCCAGCACCCGGCGCGCCTCGGCGAGGGCCAAGGCCGGATCGGACACGCTGCAGAAGACCAGCCCGCTCACCACCGTGTCGAAGGCGCCGGTCCGGAAGGGCAGGGACTCGGCGCGGGCCCGCACCAGCGGTACACGCGGGGCGCGCCTGCGGGCGGCCCTCAAGTTCTGGGGGAAGGGATCCACCGCCACGGCGCGGACGCCGGCGGGGAGGAGGGGGAGGTTGCGCCCGGTGCCGCAGCCGAGGTCGAGGGCCCGGCCGCGCGCGCCGCCGGCCAGCCAGCGCCGCCAGCGCCAGAGGCCGCGCCACTCCATGGCGGCCATGACCGCGTCGTAGAGCCAGGGGGTCCGATCCACTCCGGGCATGGCGTCAATCCAGGTAGCCCTGCGCCTGCAGCCGGAAGAGGTGGGCGTAGCGCCCGTCGCGGTCCAGGAGCTCGCGGTGGCTGCCCACCTCGACGACGCGGCCGCCGTGGAGCACGGCGATGCGGTCGGCGATGCGCACGGTGTTGAAGCGGTGGGAGATGACGATGGCGCTCCGGTCCGCCGCCAGGGCCCTGAAGCGCTGGAACAACTCGTGCTCGGCCTCGGCGTCGATGCTGGCGGTGGGCTCGTCGAGCACCAGCACCTCCGCGTCCTCGCGCATGAAGGCGCGGGCCACCGCCAGCTTCTGCCACTGCCCGGCCGAGAGCTCGTGCCCTGCCTCGAACCAGCCTCCCAGGACCGTGTCCAGCCCGAGGGGGAGGGCGTCGACCACCGCCAGCGCCCCGGCCCGCTCCAGGGCCAGCCGGATGCGCCGCCGGTCCTCCAGCAAGGCCGGGTTGCCCAGGCCGACGTTCTCGGCCGCCGTGAACTGGTAGCGCACGAAGTCCTGGAACACCGCCCCCATGCGGCGGCGCAGGTCACCGACGTCCATGTCGCGGATGTCGACGCCGCCGTAGCGCACCGAGCCCTCGGTGGGGTCGTAGAAGCGCAGGAGCAGCTTCACCAGCGTGCTCTTGCCGGCGCCGTTCTCCCCGACCAGGCCGAGCTTCTCGCCGGGCCGGAGGGTGAGGCTCACCTCCCGCAGGGCCCAGTCGTCGCGCCCCGGGTAGCGGAAGGAGACACCGTCGAACCGCACCTCCAGGGGGTGGCCTCGCGGCGGCGAGGCCGGCGGCCGGCGGCGGGGCGCCTCGCCGCCGGCGGGGATGGCGAGGTAGGTGGCCAGGTTGGACATGAACAGGGCGTCCTCGTACATGGCCCCCACCGCGCCGAGGACGGTCTGGACCGAGGACTGCCCCTGGCGGAAGACGGCCAGGTACAGGGTGAGGTCGCCGAGCGAGATCTCGGCGCGGGCGGCTCGGCCGGCCGCCAGCGCGTACATGCCGTAGAAGACGCCCAGGGAGAGGAGCCCCAGCCCCACCCCCCAGGCCATGCGCCGCACCGCCAGGCGACGGTCCTCGTCGTAGAACTTGCCGAAGAGGGCGCGGTAGCGCGACAGCACGAGCGGTCCCAGGCCGAAGAGCTTCACCTCCTTGACGTGGCCGTCGCGGGTGAGGAGCCACTCCAGGTAGTTGAGCTTGCGCCCCTCCGGGGCGCGCCAGGAGTTGACGCGGAAGGACTCGGCGGCCAGGCGGGCCTCGGCCACGAAGGCCGGCAGGGCCGAGGCCACGATGATGAGCACGCTCCAGGGCGAGAGCCGCCACAGCAGGGCCGAGAGCCCGAGCACGGTGGCGCCGTGCTGGGCCACCGTGAAGCTCTGGGTGACGAGCGACATGGGCCGGGCCGAGGCCTCGCGCCTCGCGTTCTGCATCTTGTCGTAGACCTCGGCGTCCTCGAAATGGCGCACCTCCAGCTCCAGCGCCTTTTCGAGAATTCGCTCGTTGACGCGGTTGCCGAGCCGCGCCCGCATGAGCTCCCGCCGCAGCCCGAGCAGCCGCCCGGCGCCGAGGGAGAGGGCCATGAGGAGGAGCTCCAGGCCCACCAGCCCCAGCACCCGCTCCCGGCCGGTCCCACCCGGCGCAGAGGCGGCCACCACCGCGTCCACGATGAGCTTCCCCACCCAGGCGATGGCGGAAGGGACCGCCGCCAGGAGGGCGGTGAGGGCGGCCACGGCCACGACGCCGGGGCGGTCGGCCTCCCAGGCGAGGCGCAGGGTGCCGGGCACCTGCCCGAAGACCGAGGGCAGCTGGCGCAGCCGGGCGAGCACGGAGGGGCGCGGCGCGGGGGCGGCGGCTGGGGCGTGTGCGAAAGCCACGGCGAGAGTCAATTAGCGGCTTTATTTTCCCTTCGCCAGATCGTACATGGGAGATCGATGCCCGATCCGAAAAGCGCCGCCGCCGAGCCGCTCCCCGACCCGAAGCCAGCCACCCCGGCCGTCGGCCCCGCGCCCGCTGCCGAGCCGCGCCTCCTCCTCCCGGCCCTGCCGGTTCCCAAGAGCGACGCCACCACCGCCACCCCCGCCTCCGAGTGGTCCATCGAGCGGGCCCACCACTACTACAACGTGGGCGGATGGGGCGGTGGTTTCTTCTCGGTGAACGAGAAGGGACACATGGTGGTCCATCCCATGGGGCAGGGCGGGCCCACCATAGACATCATGGACGTGGTGGAGGACATCCAGGAGCGCCGCATCGGCTTCCCCTGCGTGGTGCGGTTCCAGGACGTGCTCCGGGCCCGGGTCAAGATGATCAACGAGGCCTTCGGCCGGGCGGTGGCCGAGATGGGGTACGGCGGCCGCTACTTCGGCGTCTACCCCATCAAGGTGAACCAGATGCGGGAGGTGGTGGAGGAGGTGCTGGAGGCCGGGGCGCCCTACCACTACGGGCTGGAGGCGGGCTCGAAGGGCGAGCTGCTGGTGGTGCTGGGCTACAACACCGACCCCGAGGCCCTCACCATCTGCAACGGCTACAAGGACGAGGAGTTCCTGCGGCTGGCGCTCTTGGGGCGCAAGCTGGGGCGCAAGGTGGTGGTGGTCGTCGAGAAGCTGTCCGAGCTGCCGCACCTGCTGCGCCTGGGGGAGGAGATGGGGGTCGAGCCCTGGATCGGGCTGCGCTCCAAGCTCACCACCCGGGGCACCGGCAAGTGGGAGGGCTCCTCCGGGGACTTCGCCAAGTTCGGGCTCACCGTCCCGGAGCTCATCGAGGCGGTGCGCATCCTCAAGGAGGCGGGGAAGGAGCACTGCGCCAGGCTGCTCCACTTCCACGTGGGGTCGCAGCTCACCGAGATCCGGGTGGTCAAGGACGCCGTCAACGAGGGGGCCCGCGTCTACGCCAAGCTCCGCAAGATGGGGCTCGCCATCGAGTACTTCGACGTGGGAGGCGGGCTGGGGGTGGACTACGTGGGGGCGCGCAGCCAGTCGTTCGCCTCCTCCATGAACTACTCCATGGAGGAGTACGTCGCCGACGTGGTCTACAACATCCAGCGCATCTGCGTGAACGAGGGGGTTCCCGAGCCCCACATCGTCTCCGAGTCCGGCCGCGCCGTGACGGCCCACCACTCCTGCATCATCATGAACGTCTTCGGGTCGATCGAGATCGGCTCGCCGGCCGAGATCGCCCAGGCCTCGGTGGCGCAGCCCAACGAGGCCCGGGTGGTGCGGGAGATGCGGGAGATCGTGGCCTCGCTCACCCCGCGCAACCGGGCCGAGGTCTACCACGACGCGGTGGCCAAGAAGGAGGAGACCCTGCAGATGTTCAAGCTGGGCATCCTCGGCCTGGAGGAGCGGGCCACCGTGGAGACGCTCTTCTGGAAGCTGTGCCGCGGGCTGGTGGAGCTGAACCGCGGCAAGAAGCGGCTGCCCCGCGACACCCGGGACCTGGGGGACAAGATCGCCGACCAGTACATGGCCAACTTCTCCCTCTTCCAGTCGGCCCCCGACCACTGGGCCTTCGACCAGCTGTTCCCCATCGTGCCGCTGCACCGCCTCGACGAGCCGCCCAGCCGCGACTGCACCATCGTGGACATCACCTGCGACTCGGATGGCAAGATCGACCGGTTCATCGAGGGGGAGGGGGTGGACGAGACGCTCTCGGTCCACCTGCTCGAGCCGGGAGAGCCCTACTACCTGGGCATGTTCCTCACCGGGGCCTACCAGGAGATCATGGGCGACATGCACAACCTCTTCGGGCGGGTCAACGAGGTGCACGTCTACGTCGACGACGACGACCCCGAGGACTTCTACCTGGCCGAGGTGATCCGGGGCGACACGGTGGACAAGGTGCTGGAGGCGGTGCTCTACGAGCCCAACGACCTCATCCGGCGACTGAAGGGCGCCCTGGACGCCCGCATGAAGGAGGGTGGCATCCGCCCCAAGGAGGGGGTGCTGCTCGGCGAGTTCTACGAGTCGGTGATGCGGGGCTATACCTACCTGGCCGGCGTCTGAGTCTGAGCGGCGCGCGCGGGGGGCCGCTCGAGGCGCGCTATCCTGCGGCGGATGTCGAGACGGCCCACGGCCAGGGAGCTGGAGCGGCGGGAGGCGGGGCGTCCCCCCGTCCCGGGGCCGCCCGACCCCGGATCGGGCGAGCCGGCGCGGATGCTGCGGCGGCGCGGGCTCCGGCCGCGGCCGGCGCCGCTCGACCTGCCGTTCCGGGCCGACCTCCCGGAGCCCCAGGCGGCGCGGCTCGCCGAGCGGCTGTCGCACTACGCCTTCCGCCTCTTCCTGCGCGGCGCCATCCTTCGGCCGGGCGGGTTCGCCCCGCGGGAGGCGACGCGCTACCTGCGGGCCGCCCCGGCGCGCCGCATGGCGGAGGAACTGGTGGCGCTGGGCCTGGCCCGGCGCCTGGGCGGCGGCCGCTTCCGGCTGCGGCGGAGGGCGCGCAGCTTCGGGGGGACCCTGGAGTGGTGGCTGGGGCGGGAGCTCTCGCGCCGGCTCGGCCTGGAGGTGGCCCTGGGCCTTCGCTCCGGGGCGCCCGGGGTGGGCGGCGACCTCGACGTGGTGGCCGCCGCCGAGGGCAAGCTCCTCTACCTGGAGGTCAAGTCCTCGCCCCCCAAGCACGTCGAGCGCGCCGAGGTGGCTGCCTTCCTGCGCCGCGTGCGCGCCATCCGGCCCGACGTGGCCCTCTTCGTGGTCGACACCGCGCTGCGCCTCTCGGACAAGGTGCTCCCCATGTTCGCCGCCGAGCTGGGCCAGGCGGGCGCCCCGCGCCGCGTGGTGCGCGAGACCTGGGCCCTCACGCCCCACCTCTACGCCGTGAACGCACGCCAGGATCTCCTGGAGAACGTCGGCCGAGCCATCGCCGAGGGGATGAAGGCGTTGTCGCCGGCTCCGCCGGGGCGGTCGCCGGAAGGAGGCGGGAGGCCGGGCCGCGGGCCGGACGGCGCGCCGGCCGCCGGCGCCGGGCGCGGCTCGAAGGCGCTGGCCCGCCGCCTGCAAGGTCGAGCCGGGAGGCCATGGCGGCGTGGAGCCCGAGGTCGGCCGAGCAATCGATGGCGGAGCAGGTAGGGCGTACCACCACATCGTCCCCATCGCGCGCGCGCCAGCCGCGGTGCCGGCATCTGGCGAGCGTACCTGGAACAGGGCACAATGAAACCCCCACGGGTGGCTGGTGACGTTCAAGTGTGACCGCTGCGGATCGGTGTACTCGACGAAGCAGGAGCTTCGCGAGGGACGCGTCTACCAGGTCCGCTGCCAGGCCTGCGGCCACTCGATTCGCCTGACCCTGGCGAGCCGCCCGCCCATCGCCGTGGCGAGGCCGGGCCCGGCGGCGCCGCAGGGCCAGGAGAGCAGGCCGGCGCGCCCGCCGCAGGCCCCGAGCCGGTCGTCGGGCGAGCTCACGCCCCCCCCGCCCGGCGGCTACTTCGACCTGGTCCTGGACGACTCGGAACCGCAGGACCCCAAGGGCGCGGTCGCCGCGCCGGCGCCTCCGCCCGCCCCGGAGGTGCCGGAGCCGCTCAGGGCGCAGGAGGCGGCCAGGATCCTGGCCACGGCCGGGAAGCCGGCCTCGAGGCGCCGCCTGGGCGCCGGGTCGCTGGTGGCCATCGCCGCGATGGTGGTGCTCTTCGGCGCCGTCGGGGCCATGGCCCTGAGGCGTCCGCAGCGCGAGGAGGAGCGGGTGTCGCGGGCCCTGCTGCCCCGGGCAGAGTGGGTCGGCGCGCCGCGCGCCGGCGCGGAGCCCTCTCCCGGGGTGCTGGCCGCGCTCGAGGACGACGATCAGCCGGCGACCCCCGAGGCGGGCGGCGACCAGCCGCAGCCCCGTACCCGCGACCGCGCTCGTCCGCGCCCGGCCTCCCGCGCGCTGGCGCCGGTGGCCATCTCCAGGATCGCCCCTGCCCAGCGTGCCGAGCCTGCTCCGACCCCGCTCCCATTGCCGGCGGCGGAAGCGGTCGCGCCTCCGGCGGTGGCCGCGGCGACCCCGGCCCACGTCGAGCAGGCCGAGGACGCCCCCCAGTTCGTCCGCCAGGGGTTCCGCGCCCCGGCCCAGGAGTCCCCCAACTGCGTCCAGTCCTCGGTGCGCATCCCCAGGGACCTGCAGGACTTCGTCTCGGGCCCGGTCACGGTCCGCTTCGCCGTGGACCGGGACGGCTCGGTGGGCCGGTTCCGCGTCGAGGGCAAGGTGCCCGACCCCCGGATCGCCGAGGCCATCTGGACGGCGGTGCGCGAGTGCCGCTTCTCCCCCGGCACCGACGACCAGGGCCACCCGGTGAAGCTCTGGGTGGTGATGCCGGTCCGGTTCGTCCGCTAGCGGCTCGCTAGCGGGAGCGCGTGCACGCCGTTCCGAGCAGTTGCGCCGCCGCCCGCGGGCTGGCCAGTGGGACCGCCGACCCAGCGGCGGGGCGGTGGGATCGGTCTTCGGCCTCGAGCAGCCCATCGCCGGTCCCCGGAGCGGCCCGAGCCGGCGCGGGGAGGCGCCGCTCACCGCGTCTCGACGGTGACGTAGGCCGACAGGCCGGCGCGGAGCGCCACCTGCGGGAGCGGCGGCGCGGCCCAGGCGATGCGCACCGGGACCCGCTCCACCACCTTGCGAAGTTGCCCGAGGCGTTGTCGGGCGGGATGAGGGAGAAGCGCGCCCCGGTCCCGCCGGAGGGGCTTTCCACGCGCTGGCGGAGTCGAACCCGGCCTCCAGAAGGTGAATCCAGATTCACGCGCGGGTTCTTACCGGCCCCGCGCCCCCTCGCAATCCCGCCCGGGGCCTCCGGGCTACCCGCGCCGCATCTCCCGGACCAGGGCCTCCACCGCGGCCCGGGCCGCCTCCGGCGTCTCGGCGCGCCAGGGGCGCCCGTGCCCGGGCAGGACCCAGGTGAAGCGCCGGGCCGCCAGGCGCTCCATGGAGCGTATCTGCTGGCCCCAGTCCCACCAGCACACCGAGCGCGAGGCTCCCAGACGGCCGGCGGCGTCGCCCCACAGGTGGTCGCCGCTGAACAGGAAGGTCTCCCGGAAGAGGAGAGCCACCGAGCCGGCGGTGTGGCCCGGCACCGGCAGGACGACCAGGTCCTCCGCCAGCGCCACCGGGTCGTCGCCCTCGAGGCGGACCTCGACGTCCCGCGTGCTGGAGGTCACGTCGCACCCGTGCAGCACCCGCTGGCAGCCGAGCGCGGCGCGCCAGCGGGCGTGGTCGGCGACATCGTCGCGGTGGGTGAGGAGCATCCAACGGGCGCCGCCCAGGGCCCGGATTCGCTCCGCCAGCGGGCGGGCGAAGCGGGGCGAGTCCACCAGCACGTTTCCCCCGTCGCGCCGGACGAGCCAGCTGGCGGCGCCGAAGGACGACTCGGCGGCGTAGCCGCAGTCGAGGACTCCCGGCGCGACCTCCGCCGGGAAGGCGCGCGACGCCTCGGCGAGGCCGGACTTGTCGGCCGCGCCGATGGACCCGGTGGGGCAGGCCACCAGCGCCATCAGCGCCCGCCGGCGCTCCTCCGGCGACCCGGGCTGCCGGCGCACGAAGGAGCGGTCGTCCTCCCCGCCGCCGAACGTCCCCGGGGCGAAGCGACGGCAGGTGTCGCAGGCGATGCAGGAGTCGTCGACGAAGAGGTCGCCGGGGACGTTCTCCGGGACGGCGCGCGCCAGCCGGGCCACCCGACGATCATAGGTGGGGCGCCGCCGCGATTCAGCCCGGTCCGGGCCGCGAAGCTGGCAGGTGGAGGACGCGTCGCCGGCGAGTCGGGCAGGCGTCCCTCCGGCCGGCGCGCCGGGCGTGGGTGAACCGGTGGTGGCGGTGTCGAGCCCGGCGGGCCCCGGTCAGTTCCTGCCCGTCGCCGAGCCGCTCGAGATGGGCGGGGCCGTCTTGCGCGAGAGCATCGCGAAGGCCTTCTTCAGGCTCAGGCGCATCCGCTCGAAGGAATTGATGAGCTGGCCGATCTCGTCGGTTCGGGCCGTCTCCAGCTTCTTGTCCACGTTCCCCATGCTGATCTCGATGGCCTGCTCGGAGAGCGCCACCAGCGGTCCGATGATCTGCGAGCGCAGGAACCAGGCGGCCGCGCCGAAGGTGAGGAGCAGGGTGACGAGCGCCACCAGCGCCAGGGTCACCAACGCCATGCGCTCGGCGTTCACCTGCTCGGTGACGTCGGTCAGCACCAGGACCACTCCCACCTGGTTGCGGGCGGAGTCCCTGAGCGGAAAGGCCCCCTTGGCCAGCCGGTGCTGCCCGCTGGTCACCGTGCCCAGGTATTCCGGCTCCTCGACGAGGCGCGCCGCGGCCGGCGGGAGGCTCTCCGCCACCAGCTTGTGATCGCGGACGGTGGAGCTGACCAACGCGTAGTCGGGCAGGTCGTCCCAGTCGTCGGGCTGCCCCGCCGCCCGGCGCACGCCACGGTAGTCCGCCTCCTTGAGGAAGCGCTTGTCGACCAGCACCGCCACGTCGACCCCGGTCTCCTGCTTGACCAGGGTGTCGAAGTGGTCGATCTCCTCGCCCATCTCCACGAAGCCGAGCACCCTTCCGTCCCGGAGGTAGGGGGTGACGACCCGCAGGGCGAAGGCGGTCTTGCCGAGCTCGATGCCGCTGGCGGTGGCGCCGGTGGCCCGGGCGCGCAGGAAGGTCTCGCGCGCGATCGTGTCGCCGAACTGCTCGGGCTTGTGCACGCGCAGGTAGCAGGTTCCTTCCTTGTCGATGAAGTAGAAGTGGGTGATGCCGTGGCGCGCCCGGTTGCTGACGTACAGGTCCTGCACCGCCGACAGGAGGCGCTGGCGGTCGTTGTGCTCCGCGTAGATCTGGGAGGCATTGCCGTTGGTGAGGAAGCCGGCCAGCGCGGTCGAGAGCATCTTGGTGTCGCCCTTGAGGATCAGGTCGTAGACGCCCTGCGACCTCTGGACCGAGCGGAGCGCCTCGGCGCCGAGCCGCTGCCGGAAGGAGACCGTCAGGATGACGGCGAAGATCGCGGCGAGGAGCACCTCGACCGCGAGGACCCCTCCCAGCAGCTTGACGCGGATGCTGCTCCTCAGAAACCGGGCCTGCATGGACCGAGCCTCCTAGCTGGTGATGATGGCCGTGGCCTCGGCCTGGAACCGGGCACGGGCTTCACCCTCGTCGATCTCGCGCGCCAGGGCGGCGACCAGGTTCTCGAGGCGCGCTGGCGACGGCGGGCCCGAGGCGATCCAGGCGTCCCAGCCTTGCGCGAAGACCATGTCCCCGATGGGGCCGATCCGCCGCAGGAGCGCCTGCAGGAGTCGCTCACGCACCGCTTCCAGATCCGGGCCCCAGGCGACCGGGGACGGCGGCGGCGGGACCGCCGCCGGCCGCACCCCGAACCTCTCCAGCCGGCGCCAGCACTGCGTGAGCGACAGGGCGAGCAGCTGGGGGTTGATCGCCGAGGTGCAGACGAGCAGCAGCGTGCCCGTGGGGAACCGCCTCACGATGGCGCGGCCTCCCGTGTACCGCAGCTCCAGCGTGCCGTCGGGGCGAACGATGCTCGGGAGCGCGCCGGCGTCGTCTGCCAGCAGCGCCGCCACCCGCTTCAGCGTCGACTCCTCGAACACCGACGGGAACTCGAGGGCCAGGATCTCGCCCCGGGGATCGCAGGCCAGGGATCCCACCACTCCGGGGATGGCGGTCAGCTGCTGGAGGATCTCCATCATGGGCTCACCTCTCCCGCGTGGCGGGGCTGAGGGCCCGACGGACGGCGGCCTCGGTCTCCACCAGGGAGACGCCATCCGAGATCGACGCCGCCAGGTAGGTGTCGCGCGCCTGGAACAAGAGGAGCTGGTCGCCCGGCGAGCTCGCCGACGCCAGCTGCAGCTCTCCCAGGCCGAGGGCCTTGCCCAGCGGGGCCGACAGCGTCGAGACCAGGTAGAGGCCTCGGGCGGCCAGCGCCTCGGCCGTGGGGCTCGGGTCGCCGATGGCGATCCCGTCGCGGTGAAAGACCACCGCGTAGGTCACGCCGGGAATGGTGCGGAGCTGGGCCACCACGACTGGCGTGCTCCGCCTCGGCGCCGCCGCCAGGGTTTCCTTCGGGCGCGGTGGAGCGTCGGCGGGCGCCTGCTTGACCTCGTCGATGCGGCGGAGCCCGTCGAGCAGGAGGTGATCGAGCCCCTTGAAGACGGTTCGGGCGAACGGGCTGACGTTGGGATGGGCCACGAAGCTGCCGGCGCGCCAGCCCAGGATGGCGCAGAACGCGTCCTCGCCCTTCAAGTCCCCGGCCTCGGCGTGCACCACCTCCCCGTTCTGCAGGAAGATGAGGCCTTCCTGCCCGTCATAGGAGACGACGATCGAGCCGGAGAAGCGGCCCTGGCCGTGGAGCTGGAGGAGGTCGGGCAGCGACAGGTTGGAAAGGAAGCCCTCGAAGCCCGGGGCTGCCTTGTCAG
>DASRTO010000660.1:0-4225 GCA_035655915.1 Anaeromyxobacteraceae bacterium | reverse complement strand
GCGGTCATCGGCTACATCTCCAGCGGCGACTGCCTGGCGATCGCGCCGGTGGCCGAGGAGCTGAAGAAGCTCACCCTGTTCTACGACTGCGGGACCCCCCGCATCTTCGAGGACCAGAGCTACAAGTACGTCTTCCGCACCGCCCCGCACGCCACCATGGACAACGTGGCGGCGGCCCTCTACGTGACCGAGCTCAGGCCCAAGCTCAAGAAGGTGGCCGCCATCAACCAGAACTACGCCTGGGGCCAGGACTCCTGGGTGGACTTCGAGGCCACCCTGAAGCAGCTCAAGCCGGACGTGAAGGTCACCACCTCGCAGATGCCCAAGCTCTACGCCGGCCAGTACGGCGCGGAGATCTCGGCCCTGATGTCGGGAAGCCCGGAGGTCATCCACTCCAGCTTCTGGGACGGCGACCTCGACGCCTTCGTGCTGCAGGCCTCCCCCCGCGGCCTCTTCAAGAAGAGCACGGTGCTGCTCACCGCCGGCGAGACCGCCATGTACAAGCTGGCCGGCCAGCTCCCAGACGGCACCATCATCGGCGCCCGCGGGCCGAACGGCGTCTTCGCCCCGGAGAGCGAGCTCAACAAGTGGTTCCGGGCCACCTACAACGACCGCTTCACCCTCTGGCCGGTCTACCCCTCCTACCGCATGGCCCAGGCCATCCTGGCCCTCAAGTCGGCCTACGAGAAGGCGCAGGCGGGCGGCGCGGCCCCCGACCAGGACAAGGTCATCGCCGCCCTCGAGGGGCTCACCTTCCAGTCCCCGAGCGGGACCGTGAAGATGGCCATCGGCAAGGGACACCAGGCGGTCATGGAGACCGTCTACGGGACCGTCAAGAACGTGGGCGGCAAGCTCACCTTCGTCAACGTGAAGCGCTACCCGGCCGAGAAGGTGAACCCGCCCGAAGGGGTGAAGAGCGCCGACTGGATCAAGGCGACCTTCAAGCCGGTCAAGTAGCCGGACGCCACCGGCGCGCGCGGCGGCGGCATGGGCGACCTCCTGGCCGTCCTCATCGACGGCGTCATCTACTCCTCGTGGCTCTTCGTCATGGCCGCGGGGCTGACGATCGTCTACGGCGTCATGCGCATCCTCAACATGGCGCACGGGAGCCTCTACGCCCTGGGCGCCTACGCCGCCGCGTCGCTGGTGGGGGCCTGGACCGCCGGCGGGCGCACCCCCTGGATGAGCTACCCGCTGCTCCTCGCCGCCGCCCTGCTGGTGGGGCTGGTGATGGGACCGCTCATCGAGCGCGGCCTGCTGCGCTTCAGCTACGGGCGCGACGAGATCGTGCTGGTCCTGGTGACCTACGCCCTGTTCCTCATCCTCGAGGACGCGGTGAAGCTGGTGTGGGGCGTCGAGTCCTACTTCGTCTCCGAGCCCTACGGGCTCCTGGGGACGGTGGAGGTCGGGCCCCTCACCTACCCCGTCTACAGCGCGGCGCTGGTGGCGGCGGCGCTCGCCACCGGCGCCGGGCTGTGGTGGGGCATCTACCGCACCCGCTACGGCAAGCTCCTCCTCGCCGTCATCCACGACCGGGAGATGGCCGGCGCCATGGGCGTGGACGTGCGCGCCATCTTCCTCGTCACCTTCACGCTCGGCACCGGCCTGGCCGCGCTGGGAGGCGCCCTCACCGCGCCCTCGGTCTCGGTGGTGCCCGGCATGGGCGTCGAGGTGATCGTCGTCGCCTTCGCGGTGGTGGTCATCGGCGGCCTCGGCTCCATGCCCGGGGCCGCCCTGGGCTCGATCATCGTCGGCATGGTCCGCTCGGCCGCGGTGCACTACTGGCCCGAAGTGGAGCTCTTCAGCATCTACTTGACGATGGCCCTGGTGCTGGCCTTTCGTCCCAAGGGGCTCTTCATGGCGGTGGAGGCCCGCAAGATATGAGCGGCCGCAGCGCCAGGTGGCCGCTCGACCGCGCCGACCTCGGGCTGGTGCTGGCCTGCGCCGCCTTGCTCCTGGCCGGGCCGTTCCTCCCCAAGTGGTCGGTCTTCCTGGTGACGGTGTCGCTCGCCAAGGGGCTGGTGGCCCTGGGCCTGCTCCTGCTCATGCGGGCCGGGCTGGTCTCCTTCGGCCAGGGGCTGTACTACGCCCTGGGCGCCTACGCCGGCGGCGTCGCCGCGGAGCGATGGGGGCTGGGCGAGGCGGTGGCCATGCTGGCCCTGGGCGTTCTGGCCGCCGCAGCGGTGGCGGCGGTGCTGGGGCTCCTCCTGGCCCGCTACCGCACCATCTTCTTCGCCATGCTCAGCCTGGCCTTCTCCATGATCCTCTACGGCCTCCTGGTGAAGACCTCGGCGCTCGGCTCCACCGACGGCTTCAACGTGGCGCCCCGCACCGTGGCCGGCTTCGCCCTGGAGACCCACGCCGGCCGCTACCGGGTGATGGTGCTGGCGGCGGTGGCGGTGCTTCTGGCCGGGCTCGCCCTGAACGCGCTCTTGCGCTCGCACCTGGGCCGGCTGGCCCCGGCCATCCGCGACAACGAGCTTCGCGTCGAGTACATGGGCGCCTCCGTCCGCCGCACCGTGCATCTCTACCTGGTCATCGCCGCCGGGCTGGCCGGCCTGGGGGGCGCCCTCACCGCCATGGCGGTGGGTCACATCGACCCGGCCATGAGCTACTGGACCACCTCCGGCGAGTTCGTCTTCGTGACCATCCTCTCCGGGACCGGAAGCGTGGCCGCCCCGTTCCTGGGCTCGCTGGCGCTGGAGCTCCTGCGCAGCTTCGCCTACGAGTACGCCCCCAACACCTGGCAGATGGTGGTGGGCGCCTCCATGCTGGCCGTGATCCTCTTCCTCCCCAGCGGCCTGTGGTCGATCTTCGCCCGGAGGAGGGCCGGCTGAGTGACGGGTATCCTCGAGACGCGCGGCCTCACCAAGGTCTTCGGAGCGGTCACCGCCGCCGCCGACCTGAACGTGGAGCTGGCCGAGCACTCGGTGGTCGGGCTCATCGGCGGCAACGGCGCCGGCAAGACCACCTTCATCAACCTGGTCACCGGGTACCTCAAGCCGACCGCCGGCAGCATCCGCTTCGACGGCCGCGACATCACCGGATCCAGCCCGCGCCGGGTGACGCGCCTCGGGCTGTGCCGCTCCTTCCAGATCCCGCAGCTCTTCGACTCCCTCACTGCCTGGGAGAACCTCAGGGTCGGCCTGGGGATCGTGGCCCACGGCTCGGGCGCATTCCGCAGCGCCCTGGAGGGCGAGCGGCCGGAGCAGGCGGCGGACGAGGTGCTGGTGCGCTTCGAGCTGGGCGGGTGGCGCGACGCCGCCGCCAGCGTCATGCCCGAGGGGGTGCGCAAGCTCCTCGACATCGCCATGGCCATGGTGGTGAAGCCGCGCCTGCTGCTCCTCGACGAGCCCACCAGCGGCGTCTCCTCGGAGGAGAAGTTCGCCCTCATGGAGCTGGTGCTCTCCGCGATCCAGGCGGAGCGGACCACGGTGCTCTTCGTCGAGCACGACATGGAGATCGTGCGCCGCTACACCCACCGGGTGCTGGCCTTCTACGAGGGGCGGGTCATCGCCGACGGGGAGCCCGGGAAGGTGCTCGACGACCCCGACGTCCGCAAGTACGTGGTGGGGGTGGAGGACCAGCGGTCCGGAGGCGTGCCGTGCTG
Organism: Anaeromyxobacteraceae bacterium; assembly: GCA_035655915.1. GTDB lineage: Bacteria > Myxococcota > Myxococcia > Myxococcales > Anaeromyxobacteraceae > DASTPH01. The sequence continues at coordinate 615 of DASRTO010000660.1, read as the reverse complement.
ACCGTCGAGGGGCTCGACGTCTCCATCAAGTCGGTTCGCATCCTGCGCGCGGTGACGCTCCAGGTCGAGGACGGCCGGATGGCGGGCCTCATCGGCCGCAACGGCGCCGGCAAGACCACCCTCATGCGCAGCCTGATGGGCATCCTGCCGCCCTCGGCCGGCACGGTGACGCTCGACGGCCGCCCCTTGGGCGGGCTCCAGAGCCACAAGCGAGCCCGGCTCGGCATCGGCTACATGCCGGAGGACCGGCGAATCGTCCCCCAGCTCTCGGTGGAAGAGAACGTCCTCCTCCCGGCCTGGGCAGCGGGCGCCCCGGACGCCCGCGAGCGGCTGGCGCGCGTCTGGCGCCTCGTCCCCGAGGTGGAAACCCTGAAGGACCGGCGCGGCCTGCAGCTCTCGGGCGGCCAGCAGAAGCTCACGGCGCTGGCGCGGGCCCTGGTGTGCGGGACGCGGCTCCTGCTCCTCGACGAGCCTTTCGAGGGGGTGGCCCCGGTGCTGGCCCGGCGCCTGGTGGAGGTGGTGGCCCGGCTCAAGGGCGAGGGGCTGTCGGTGATCCTCTCCGAGTCGGACCTCTCCCACTCCCGCGACCTGCTGGACGTCGTCTACCGCATCGAC
>DASRTO010000659.1:0-6709 GCA_035655915.1 Anaeromyxobacteraceae bacterium | reverse complement strand
GCCGCACCGGCGTAGAGGAGGAGCCGCAGCGCCGCCAGGTGCGCCAGGCCAAAGAACCCGCCCGCCACCAGGATGGCCGCCAGCGGCGCCGCCACGCGGACCACCCAGGTGAGCGGGCCGGGCAGCGCCGCGTGGTCGAGCATCACCTGCAGCACCAGCGACAGGATGACGAGGACGCCCGCGTGGGCGTGGCCAGCGCGGTAGAGCGTCACCTGCGCCGGCGAGAGCGCGAGCCCGGGCGACAGTCCGGCCGAGCCCGCGCTGACGATCCCCAGGACGGTGAGGCCGCCGTAGATGATGGTCGGGACGGTCAGCAGGGTGATCCCTGCCATGATTCGTGCCGCGCTAGACATGGCTGCTCCTTGCGGCGTGGCTCGCCGCCTGCTCGTCGCGGGCCGCCCGCGCTACGGCTGCCCCGCGCCTCCTTCCCCAGAACCCCGCCGCCAGGACGGCCGCCAGGAACACCAGCTGGACGAGCGCCCGCGAGAGGATCGGCAGTACCGGCCTTCCGCCGATGGTGAGCCCTTCCCGCGCCGCGTGCACGTTCGCCGGGAAGAGGGCCAAGAGGAGCAGGGCCAGCCCCCCGGCGGCGAACGGCGCCAGGCGCGGCACCAGCAGCCCGATGGCCCCGGCGATCTCGGCGAGCCCGGTGAGCGTCACCAGCAACTCCGGATGCGGGAACCCGGGCGGGACCATCCGCACCAGGTCTTGCCGCTTCCCATCGAAGTGCGCGGAGGCGGTGAGGAGGAACATGGCGGCGAGCGCCACCCGCAGGCACAGGATCGTGCTGCGGAGCGGGCGGACGCCGAGCGCGCCCAGGGCGCGCAGGATCAGGAACGACGCGGTGAGCACGACGAGCGGGGCCATGGCCGCAAGATAGCCGGCGTTAGGCTCGACTGTCTTGAACGGACTGGCTGCCGCGTCGCAGCTTGGAGGACGTCACGCCGAACATCCTCGAGAAGGTGCGGGTCACGTGGGCCGCGTCGGCGAACCCCGTGGCGTGGACGCGCCGTCATCGTGCTCTTGGCGTCGCCGATCGCGATGCGGCTCTATCGCAAGGAGCGCTGACGGACCGATCGGCGCTGGCGAGCGGCGGACCACCGGAGGCAAGGCTGGACGAGGCGCGCGCGGCGTCGCAGAGCCGCAGGCGCTTCTCGAGGAACCGCCGCTCCGGGTCACTGCGCGCGCTCGCCCGCGCGGCCTCGAACTGCCGGCGCGCCGCCGCGTGGTCGCCGCGACGCAGCTCCAGCTCGGCGATGGCGGCCGGGAGGAACGGATAGCGCTCCAGCCGCTTGCGATCGGCGATTGCGCGGATCGCCTCCAGCCCGGCCTCCGGCCCGTCCCGTTGCCCGATCGCGATCGCGCGGTTGAGCGCGACGATGGGCGACGGGCCCAGCGCCATCAGGCGGTCGTACAACGAGACGATCAGCGTCCAGTCCGTCTCCTCGACGCTCCGGGCGCTGGCGTGCGCCGCCGCGAGCGCCGCCTCGACGTGGTACGCGTCCAGCGTGTCGCCGCGCGAGGCCTGTTGCAGCAGCGAGAGCCCCTGCGCCGTGAGCGCCGGATCCCAGCGGGCGCGATCCTGATCGGCCAGCGAGCTCAGCTCGCCGCCCGCGTCGCGGCGCGCCGGGAGCCGCGCCGCGTGCAGGGACATCAGCGCGGCCAGGGCGTCGGTCGACGGCGTCGCCGCGGCCGGGTGCTCGCGGAGGAGCAGGGTGAGCCGCAGCGCCTCCTCGCACAGCTCGGCGCGCACCGGCTCTTCGTCGGAGGCGCCGTGGTAGCCCTCGTTGAAGAGCAGGTAGAGCGCGCGCTGTACCGTCCCCAGCCGCGCGGCGAACCCGGCGTCGGTGAGCTCGAACAGCCGCCGCGGCCCGGCCAGGGCCTTCTTGCCGCGCGCGATGCGCTTCTCCACCGCGGCCCGGCCGGCGAGGAACGCGCGCGCGATCTCCTCCGCGCCGAAGCCGCAGAGGATGTTGAGGATGAGCGCGAGCTGCGCCTCCTCCGGCAGCCGCGGATGGCAGCACGAGAACATCATCCGCAGCTGCTCCTCGTGGATCGCCCGGGCGGCGAACGCCTCGTCGATCACCGCGCCGGCCGCCCCCTCGCTCTCCAGGCTCCGGCCCAGCTCGGGCGCGAGGGCCCGCGCGGTGCGCCCACGCCGGAGGACGTCGAGCGCGCGGTGCTTCGCCGTCGCCATCAGCCAGGCCGACGGGTTCTCGGGGACGCCGCGGGTCCCCCACAGCTCCACCGCCCGGACCAGCGCGTCCTGGACGACGTCCTCGGCCAGCGCCAGCTGGTGCACGCCGAACACGCGCGTCAGCGCGGCTAGCATCCGCGCCGACTCGCGCCGGAAGAAGTGCGCGTCCAGGTCCACGCCGCCTCCGCGCTCAGCCTGCCCGGGCGCGGCGGCCCAGCCACGCCGAGAGGGCGAGCGACATCAGCAGGAGCTTCATCAGCCAGTCGCCGGCATGGATCGCCGCGACGGTCCAGGGCATCCCGCTGAAGAGAGCCGCGCCCGCCATCATCACGGCGTGGAACGCCAGCCAGAGGCCCCCGCCCAGCACGAGCGCGCTCCGCCACGTGAACCACCGCAGCCGGACGATCAGCAGCGCAAGCACGTATGACGCGGCCAGCTCCCGCAGCGGCGCGAGCAGCATCGCCCACGGCGGCGGGGGCGGGGTGGGGTCCAGCGACTGGAGGAGGTCACCGAAGAGCGGCGGGCTGTACCAGACGACGCTCGCCAGGAACGCCGCGAGCCCGCTGACGGCGACCGGGAGCACGGGTGTGCGCGCCGCGGCCGGCGCGGCGGCGGGCGACACCCCGAGGACTCGTTCCATCATCGCGTCCTCCCTTAGAACGGCGCGCTCACCGGACGGACCTCGACGGAGCCCTGGCCGCCCAGCATCGGGCAGCTCTTCGAGAGCTCCACCGCGTGATCCAGGTCGCGCGCCTCGACGATCATGAAGCCGGCCACCAAGTCCTTCGCCTCGACGAACGGCCCGTCGGTGACCTTGCCTTTGCCGCGCACGACCTTCCCCTCGCGCGCCAGCGGCTGGCCGGTGTCGACGAGGTGCCCCTTCGCCTCCAGCCCGCGCACCCAGGCGAGCCAGCCTTCCATGGTCTTCTGCGCCTGCTCGGGGGTGCCCATGTGCTGCCGCTGCTCGGCTTCGCTGGTCCGGAACAGATAGACGAACTTGCTCATCGCGAACCTCCTCGTGCGGGGCACGTGCGTGCGGCCGCGGAACCCTCCGCGGCGGCCGTGCTCCGGAACCAAGACGATCCAGGCGGCTCCCTCCGGACATCTCTTTTCGGAATCTAGCGCCTCGGGCCGGCGGTTGCCGGTCAGCGATGGTCCATGGCCCTCCAGCCGCGCCTCCGAATGGGTCTCCGCGGCTGCACCGAGGATGACCTCGCCCAGCGAGAGCGGCCGGATGGTGAGGTCGGGAGGCGCCATGCGGTGGGAGCAAGACGGCGGGTAGGCGATTATGCCCGCGTTCTCGCGTCCGATAAGACGTTTTCCGTCAACAAGAGCGGGCAAACCAGCAGGGAAGCGTGCCACCATGGAACGTACCGTTTCCAGGCAGCGCGTCTACGCCGCCCTGCTGGGCCTGGGCGCCTGCATCCTGGTGTGCCGAACGATCCTGATGATCGCCCAGGGCTACCTGGGCCTCCTCGTGCCCTGGGTAGCCTTCCTGCTCGTCGTCGAGCTGGTCCTCGACCTCGGCTGTCTGCTCGGCTCGCTCTGCTGGTGCGTCGCCGGCGACCCGGAGCGGGCTCGGCTCCCCCTGCGGCTGGGCGCGGCGGCGACCATCCTCCATGCCCTGCGCGTCCTGGTCTATGCGCTGGGCAGGACCGTCCTTCTGCGCGACTTCGACGTGCGGCCAGAACGGCGGACCGGTATTGGCGAGCAGGGAGGCTGGTTCTGGGTATATTTCGCCTCCGTCCTGTCCATCCTGGGCTTGATCGGCGTACTCGTGATCTGGCTGCTGAGAAGACGGGCGCGGAAGCGGGTGCTCTAAGGCTCGAGGCGCAAAGCCCGGGGGGTTGCTTCGCTCATCGCCCGGCAGCCGCCAGTCCAGGCCGGGGAAGCGGCCGTAGTCCCGGTCCGTGGACACCCAGGTGCAGCCCGATTCGATTGCCAGGGCGGCCAGATAGGCGTCCGGTATCAGGGACACGCGGTGTCGTCGGCGGGTAGGCGATTCAAGCGGGTAGGCGATTCAGAGGTGGGGTAGGACTACGCCTTGCGTACTGGGTAGCGCAGGTGTGTAACGCCGACGCCCGGGATCATCGTCGGGTTGCCAAGGACGGCTGGCGTGCCGGCGAGGTGGTCAAAGAGTCGAACTCCGGAGCCAAGAAGAACCGCCGCGATGTCGACGTGGATTTCGTCGAGGAGGCCAGCATTCAGGCACTGCTGGATGGTGTCAGCGCCGTGGACCCCAACGGACTTCCCGGCGGCGGCGGCTTTGGCTTGGTTCACGGCGCTTTCGATGCCGTCGGTCACGAAGTGGACAGTCGAGTTGGGTCGCGGCCATCCGGCGGGGATGTGGTGGGTAAGTACGAATGCTGGTCCCCAAGCGTGATTTCCGCCCCAGCCTTGGGCGACGTCGAAAGTGCGTCGACCGGTGAGCACGGCACCAAGTCCGGACGTGAGACCGCGAAGGTGCTCGGCGCTCGGCCCGGACACCTTGAACGTCATGGAGTCCGACCCTCCGGTGTGGATTTCGACGTCCCCCGAGGTGAAGTACCAGTCGAACACTTCGGCCACGCCATCGTTGAAGTCGGCGACGTAGCCGTCGAGCGACATGGACATGATTGCGACAACCTTCGACATTGCGATGTTCCTCTCGAGGGGTGGAGACTGCGTTCAGGGATCGCACGGTTACTACGAAGGAGTGGCGCTTATCTCGCGCGCGGGATAAGCGCCACTCGAACGCGACGCTGCTGCGCAAGGCCGGCGTCGATCTCGGGACCGTGCAGAAGGCGCTCGGCCACTCGAGCCTCGAGATCACCGCGGCCGTCTACGACCACAGCGAGATCGCGGACTACCGGGAGGCACTGGAGCGGGCACTCACCTTTGGCCTGCCCGGCCCGGCCAGAACCGTTCGGCTTCGGGAGGGGACAGGGGGCCGAACCGCGAAAGTCGAAGGGCCCGGACCAGAGGCCGAAGCCAGTGATTCCGGGCCCTTCAGTTGGTCGGGGAGACAGGATTTGAACCTGCGACCCCTTGGTCCCGAACCTGCGACCGAGGACGTCCACGCGGTGGCAGGCGTTGGCAAGCCCTGGCAAGCTTTCGACGATACTCGGGTCGAGGCCTCGGGCACCGTCGAAAGCTTGCCAAAGGATCCAACGAATGGAAGGGATGGAATCGCGTCCACGGAACAGGTTGCGGCGGAATTGCGGCCGACGGAGTTCCCACGGCCCGAGGGCCTCCTCCCCGCGCGCATCGTCGCCGAGCGGCTGGGCCTCAGCGTGGCAACCGTCAACAACGACAGCAACGCGCGCAAGCTGCGATGCGTCCTGTTCGGCTCGGTGCGCCGCGTGCTGCCGGAGGACTTCGAAGCGTACGCCCAGGTACGGCGCCTCTCTTCGCGCGCGTCGACAAGCTTGTCACGCCCAGGCCCCCGGAGCGGGACGGGCACCCCGGATGCCGCGCCGAAGGTGGCCTCGCCGGCCCGCACCGCGCGTTGAGCCTACGTCAGCGAGGAAAGGGGAGGCGGCTCAGCCAGCGTGTCGCTCAGATGCCGGCCTGGCGCGGCCGGCGCCGTGGCTCGGAGGGCGGGGGCGCATCAAGGCTCGGCCAGCGCGGGCACGCGGCATCCGCTGCTGGGCCTCCCAGAGGTCGACGGCGACCTGGAGGTTCAGCCACAGCTCCGGCGTGGTCCCCAGCGCGCGGGCGAGCAGGATGGCCGTTTCTGCCGTCACCGCCCGGCGGCCCGAGATGATCCCGTTCACCCGCTGGATGGGAACACCCATCTTCGCGGCCAGCGCGACCTGGGTGATCCCGGCCGGCTTCAAGAACTCCTCAAGCAGCATCTCACCGGGGGGTGTCGGCCGGCGCTTCATGGTGGCGGTGGTGAGCATGGTTGCTCCTCAGTGGTAGTCGACGATCTGGACCTGCGACGCCTGGCCCTCCTGGAACCTGAAGATGATCCGGAACTGGTCGTTAACCCGGATGCTATAGAAACCCGCCAAGCGTCCTTTCAACTTCTCCAGCCGGTTGCCTGGCGGAACTGCCAGGTCCCGGATGTCCACCGCAGCACCGATGAGGTCGAGCTTGCGCCGGGCCACGGCCCGGACGTCGGCGCCGAAGCGGCGCGCAGCCCGGGACTCGACTCCGGTGTGAACGTCCCGCGTCGCCTCATCGGCGTACCCCACGATCACCGAGGAAACATAGCGCCTGGCGCCTTGAACGTCAAGCGTTCAAGCGCCATATCCACCGTCGGCTCGAGGGCGACGTCGTCGATGACGGCGATGAGCTCGGGTGCGTCCCGAGAACATCGAAGTTGTCCTTGCCGGAAACCCTATCCGTCCCGCCGGGCTGATCCTGCCCTTGCCCTTCCTGCTCCAATAGCCCACCTACGACGCACACGGCGCCGCATTCGATCTGGTCGCCGGCGTCTGGTGCGCCCTCGGGATGCCAGATCGGGTTTTCGGGACGGACAGCAGCGAGGAGCCGAAACATGGGCCCGCAAGATCGCGGCCTGGGGTG
>DASRTO010000658.1:0-7894 GCA_035655915.1 Anaeromyxobacteraceae bacterium | reverse complement strand
CGGGAGAACCGCGCCCGGCAGGAGATCGAGCGGCGCATGCTGGAGGAGGCCCTGGCCGACGTCCGGGCGCACCTGCGGCGCGGCGCCCGCGGGCTGGTGCTCTCGCGCCAGGGGTGGCACCCGGGGGTGGTGGGCATCGTGGCGGCGCGGGTGGCGGAGCGCTTCCACCGGCCGGCGGTGCTGGTGGGGGTGGACGGCGGGGTTGGGAAGGGGAGCGGGCGCAGCATCGAGGGCTTCCACCTCTACGAGGCGCTGCAGGCCTGCCGCGGCCACCTCTCCCGCTTCGGCGGCCACCGCCACGCCGCCGGGGTGACGGTCGAGCCGGCGGCGCTGCCCGCCTTCCGCGAGGCCTTCGAGCGCCACGCTTCCGAGCGGCTGCGGGAGGAGGACCTGCAGCCGCGCTGCCGCATCGAGGGCTGGGCCGAGCCGGAGCGGCTCGACGCGCGGGCCGCGGTCGATCTGGAGCGGCTGGCACCGTTCGGCGCAGGCCACCCGGAGCCGCTCTTCGCGGTGCGGGCCACCCCGGAGCGCTGCCGGGTGGTCGGCGCCGGCGGGGCCCACCTCAAGATGTCGCTCGGGCCGCTCGATGCCATCGGCTTCGGCATGGGAGAGCGGCTCGGCCTGTGCGGCGGCGCGGTGGAGGCGGCGGTGGCGCTGGGCTGGGACGAGTGGGACGGCTCGCGGCGGCTGCAGCTCAGGGTGAAGGACCTGCGGGCGGCGCCGCCGGCCCGGTGAGCTGCACCTCGACGAGCCAGAAGGTCCGAGCCGGCTGGCCGTCCACCGTCCCCGGCTGGAAGCGGCACCCGCCGGCGGCTCCGGCCACCGCCTCCACCAGGGCGCGCCTGGGCTCGGGGTCGAGGTCGGGGCGGCTCACCAGCGCCACGGACCCGCTCGAGCCGTCCGCCTCCACGGTCACGAGGAAGGTGGCCCGGGAGAGCGGCCCGGACGGGATGCCGGCGGGGAGGGGCAGCGCCCGGGGAACGCAGCCGGGCACCGCCTCGCGCGCGGGGCGGATGGTCTCGCGGGCCGAAGCCGCCCTCGTGGTCTCGGGCCCGACCTCGGCCGAGGGCGTCAGGCGGAGCGGCAGCCTCACCAGGGCTCGCACCGGCCTGCCTTCCACGGCGCCCGGCAACCAGCGGCACCGCGCCACCGCCCGCGCCACCTGGTTCGCGAGCTCCGCCCGTGGCTCGAGGCCGAGCCCCTCCTGCCAGGAGGCGGCCTCGATGGGGCCAGGCGAGCCGTCCGCCTCCACCCAGAAGTCGAAGGCGGCGCGCCCGGACAGGGGCTGGGCCTCGGGGGGCCCCGCCACGCGCACGCCGCGGGCGACGCAGCCCGGCTCGGCTTCGCGGGGCGGGATCGAGAGCCGGCTTCCCCCTGGCCGCGCCGTCGCACAGCCCGCCGCCACCAGGGCGCCCCCGAGGGCGGCCGCGCGCGCGGCCCTCCGCATGGGGCGATCACTACCACCCCGCGCTCCGGCCCGCCACGGCCGCCGGGGCGTGGCGGCTGTCGCCTTCCCGTGAGCCGGCGCCGGCCGGCCGCGAGCAGGGCTCCGATCCAATCGGGGCCGGTCGCGGCTGCGGCGGGCAGCCCGGTGCGGCAGCCCAGGCGGCTGGCGTCAGCCGTGCCGGCCTGGGCAGGTGCATGCGGTCGCGGGCGCCTCGGGCTTCGCGCCGGACGTGGCCGACACCGGGGAGGCGGAGGACGCGGCTGGGGTGCTGGCGAAGGGCTCGGTGTAGGGGGCCGAGCTGGTGGCCAGGGCTGGACGGGAGGGTGCCGCCGACACCGGGGTGGACGAGAAGGCCTCGGCGTAGAGGCTCCCGTCGTGGACCACGCGGGTCGCGCCCGGCTGGGAAGCCGCGGGCGCGAACGGCTCCTGGTACGGAGCGGGGGAGGCGGCCGCGGTCGAAGTGGCCAGCAGGAACGCGCCGGCCGCAAGGGAATGGATCAGGGAACGCATCGAGGATCTCCTTTGGGGTGAACGTCTTCCACTGGCTATCAGCACGTCCCGTGCCAGGGTCGTCGCACCACGAATCGCCGCGATCTTCGGGGCGCCAGAAGGGCTCGGTGTGATCATCTGGGTCACGCCGTGACGCGGCCGGTCTCGAGCGCGCGGAGGGGTCGCGACGGCAACCCGGCGCGCCCGCGCGGGGGGAAGGCCGGTGACACGTGTTGCTCGCCGTGCTAGGGTCCGCCTCCTCGCAGGGAGGAGAGCGCTCGAATGGGCCGGGGGGTCTTCACCACGCGATGGGTCGCCGCCGCGCTGGCCGTGGCGCTGGCGGCCCAGGCCCGCGCGGACGAGCCCCAGCCCGCCGCCGAGGGCGCCTGGCCGGAGCGCGGCCTGCTCTTCCACCCCTCCGGGCCGGGGGAGGGGAAGGACCGGTGGGCCGTCGGCGGGCTGTGGCAGATCTCGCCCATGTTCACCGCCAGCTACCGACGCGGCCTGGGGTCCGGCTTCAGCGCCGACGCGCGCCTGCAGACCATCGTCCTCTACAACCAGCTCGGCGTCGGCGGCCAGTGGGCCGCCGGCGTGGGCCCCTTCTCCCTGGGGCTCATGCTCCACCTCGAGGCCTTCTTCGGAACGCTCGGCAAGGCGCTCGTCGCCACCACCGCCTTCGACACGGTGGGCTGGGGCCTCCTCACCAAGCCGGGCGCCTTCGCCGGGCTCCAGGTCTCGCAGGATTCCTGGCTGACGCTCCAGTACGAGGCCTACTTCTCGCCCTACCAGGCCACCAAGCTCGGGGATCTCGTCATCTCGCCCGAGTCCAGGCTCTACGAGGGATTCGGCCTGTCGCTCATCGTCGAGCACGCCCCGTCGAGGCAGGGCGTCGTCTACTACGGCGCGACCATCTACAACACCCGGGCCAACTACCCGATCATCTTCAACGTCGAGGCGTCCGGATCGAGCGAGGGGTTCAACCCGAACATGATCTGGTACCTCGGCCTGCTGGCTGGCTATGAGTTCTGACCTTCGAATGGCGCTCCCGGGCGCCGAGCGCCGACTCCGGCTGGTGGCTCTGGCGGCCCTGGCCGCGTCCGCCTGCATGTCGCAGCGGCAGGGGCCCCAGCCGCCCTCGTTCCCGGGCGGCGGGCTGCTGGCGGTGGCGGCGCCGCTGCCGGTCTTCCTGCCCGACGGCACCACCCCGGTCCTCCAGGCCCTCGAGGGGGTCTACGACACCTCGAGCCGCTTCGGCGCCAAGGTGCTGCTCCACTCCAGCACCTGGGGCGACCGTGGGGCGAACGTCAAGGCCTCGCTGGCCATCCTGGCCCACGACCACTTCGCCTTCGCCCTCATGCAGGGCGGCTGCCTCGACACCGCCGGGACCGGCCCCTGGACCGGCTCCGGGCCGGCCAACCTGGTCTTCGAGGGGTACTGGCGCTACCTCGACGAGCCGGATCCGACCCCGGCGGTCACCGGCCTGGTGCGGCTCTTCGTCGAGCCGGCCGCGGCGGCGCAGCAGCTCTGCGCCGGCCAGGCGGTGGCGCCCGGCACGGCCACCCTGGTGGGCGCCACCGGCAACGGCGAGAACGCGCCCGGGCTGCCGGTCCAGGCCTCCTACCTCCGGGCGCGCAAGCCCAAGTTCGCCCAGCCCGGCGACCCGAACTACGCCGGGCCCGGCGACAAGCGGTTCTTCGTGGGCATGCACCACGGCGGGTGCGTCACCTCCCTCAACTGCGGCATCTCCGAGAACACGCCCGAGACCCTGGTCTTCGCCAAGCAGCTCGGCGCCGACTACCTCGAGATCGACGTCCACCTCACCGCCGACGGGATCCCGGTGCTCATCCACCTGGGCCTCAGCCCGGACGTGGTGCAGGGCGTCTACTGCACCGGGAGCGTCGAGGACTTCACCTACGCCCAGCTCCTCGCCAACTGCAGGCTCCGAAACGGCGAGATCATCCCCACGCTCTCCGACGCGCTGGAGTACGGGCTGCGGCGCACCGACCTCCCCTTCTACCTCGACATGAAGAGCCCGGACGTCATCGTCCCCGCCAGCCAGGTCATCGGGCAGCTGGCCCAGCGGATCGTGGACTGCTCCACCACCACGCCCCCGCCGGGCGGGGCCTGCCTCTTCCCGGGCAGCCGGGGTGTCTGGGAGCGCTCGGTGATCGGCCTTCCCGCCGCCGATTACGCGAGCACCTACCGGAATGCCAAGGCTGCGGGCCAGCTCGACCCGGCGCAGCGATGCCTGGTGGAGGTTGACCCGAACGACGCCGTCGACATCCCCTGCGTCGCCTGGATGCCCCGCTACACCCGCGGGCCGATGACCGCCGACGTCCAGCGGCTCCAGTCCCTGGGCAAGCTGGTGGGCTACTGGACCATCAACGACCCGAAGACCATCGACGAGTTCCTCCTGAACGGCGTCCCCAACGGCATCCTCACCAACTACCTCGGGTTCGTGAACCAGCGATGGGAAGAGGTGGGCATCCTCCCGCAGTACCCGATCACCCCGTGAGACCCCTGGCCCTCAGCCTGGCGCTCCTCGCCGCCTCGACCGCCGCCCGCGCGGAGGAGGCGAAGCCCGCGGCGGTGCAGGTGACGCAGGCCTGGGAGCTCGACGCCTTCCTGGGCTACGGCCAGCTCGCCTGGCCGGCGATGGACACCTCGACCCAGACCTGGGCCAACGGCGGGCCCGGGTTCGCGCTCAGCGTCGCCTACCGGGGGCCGCACTTCACCCACCCGTTCCTCGACCTGTCCTACGTGCCCATCATCTCCAGCGGGCGCTCCGTCTACCTGCCCGGCGTTCCGGGCCAGGCGGCCTTCGCCAGCAACTCCTCCTGGGCCCTGGGTCTCATCGTCGGGCCTGGCTGGGACATCGACTGGTTCCGTCTCCGGGCGGGGGTCGGCTTCTACAGCGTCAACGTCGAGACCACGGTCCAGGGCCAGACCAACTCCAGCTCCAAGGTGGCCCTGGGGTTCCTGGCCGCCGCCGGGGTGCTGCTCTGGAAGCCCGACCCGTTTGCCCTGGGCGTCGAGGCGCGGGTCGCGGCCCTGGAGGCGCCCCTGAACGGCATCTACCAGACCTCGTGGGTCGTCGGCCTCACCGGCCGCTGGGACTTCTCCCGCCGCTGATCGCCAGCCCGCCCGGGCCCGCCAGGCCGTAGGGCGGGGGCTCGCCCCCCGCCGGGGCTCGGCTCGGCCTGATCGCCGCCATCACGCCGCCGGGGGCGGGGCGAGGATCCGTCCCAGCACGCTCGCCACCATCTGGTCGCAGCGCCTGCCGAGGAAGGTGAAGACCCCCGGCGCGGCCGCCCCGGCGCGCTCGTAGAGACGGTCCCGCAGCGCCAGCCGGGCCCGGTGCAGGCGCACCTTCACCACCACCTCCGAGACCCCCAGGGCCTGCGCCGCGTCGGCGGTGGACATGCCGTCGACCTCCCGCAGCATGAAGACGCGCCGGTGGTCCTCCGACAGCTCGTCGATGGCCTCCTCGACCATCTGACCCAGCTCGCGATCGACGGCCCGCCGCTCGGGGTCCTGCGGTGCCGATCCCATGAGGTCCTCCTCCGCGGTGAGCTCGTCGACCGCCCGCGGCCGGGCCCGGCGGCGGACGCGGGCCAGCGCCTCGTTCAAGGCGATGCGGGTGAGCCACGTGGAGAAGGCCGCCGCCCCCTGGAACTGGCCCAGGTGGGCGTAGGCGTCGAGCCAGGCCTGCTGCATGGCGTCCTCGCACTCGCGCTCGTCGCGCAGCACGGAACGCACCGCCCGGAAGACGCGCTGGTTGTAGCGGCGCATCAGCACCTCGAACAGCGCCGGCTCGCCGGCGAGGACGCGACGCACCACCTCGGCGTCGGGCAGGGCGCCCAGGGCGCTCCGTACCGCTTCCGGCTCCAGTCGCTGGCGAGGGACCATCGTGCTCTCCCGTCTGGCTTCGATGCCGCGCGGCGTGGAAGGTGACGCCGCCTCGGCGTCCCGGATGGGTCGGTGTAACCACCCGGCCACCGGGCGCCTCGGATGAGGCGAACAACCCATCCTTAAGGAGCCAGGAGGGCTCCCCGCCATGAACGACAAGCGCATCGACTCCGCCTACTGGGCACTCCGCATCGCCTACGGCGCCGTTCCCATCGTCGCCGGCCTGGACAAGTTCACCAACCTGCTGGTCGACTGGAAGAGCTACCTCTCCCCCCTCCTGGCCGGCCTGCTCCCGGTCTCGCCGGCGACGTTCATGCAGGCGGTGGGGGTGGTCGAGATCGCGGTCGGGCTGCTGGTGCTCTTCGCGGCCACGCGCGTCGGAGCCTGGCTGGCCGCCGCCTGGCTCGCCGGCATCGCCCTGAACATCCTCACCTCGGGACACCACCTCGACGTGGCGGTGCGCGACCTGGTGATGGCCCTGGGCGCCTACACCCTGGCCCGCCTCGAGGAGGCCCGCCACGCCGCGGCGGCGCACCGGTCGCTCGCGGCGGCGCACACCGCCGCCTGAACGGCCCTCCCACCTCGGCCGCCGCCGACCCCTCCTGGCCTCACCGAGGTCGGGAGGGGTCGTTCGCCTTCGGCGGCCGAGCGCCCCCGCTCCGGGCTGGCGCCGGCGCCGGGCGCCAGGAGGGGCGCCCCCGTCACCTCCCGCTGCATCCGGCATCGAAGCGTCCTGCGAGCCCCAACCATACGCTCGCCGGAGGAACGGACATGACGACATGGAGGAGACGGAGCTCGCTGTTGGCCGCGGCGGCGCTGGCCGCGATCGGTTGCGCCCGGGCCGGCGCCGACGCCGGTGCCCTGGCCGCCCGGGACGGGCCGAAGGACCCGGTGGTGGAGCGCGCCGAGCGCACCATCCGGGAAGGGCGCCGCACCTTCCGCTTCGACACCTTCGGGGACGAGGCCTTCTGGACCGACACCCTGAAGCTCAACGGCGCGGTGGAGAAGGTGTCGCCTCGGACGGCGCTGGCGGTGGGACTGAAGGTCGACGTCGAGGCCCTGCCGCAGGCGGTGATCGACGCCATCGGCGCCGGGCAGGTGAATCTCGACGACCCGGCCGTCACCGCGGCGCTGCTCGGGCTCGACGCGGTGGTGGGGGTCAAGGCCAGCGTGGACTCGCAGAACCACGTGGCGCGGCTCGGCATCACCTGCGCCCTGTGCCACTCCAGCGTCGACGACTCGCTGGCCCCCGGCATCGGCCGCCGCCTCGACGGCTGGCCGAACCGAGACCTGAACGTGGGCGCCATCGTGAACCTCTCGCCGGACCTCTCCGCCGTGGCGAGCCTGCTGGGCGCCCCCGAGGCGGCGGTGCGGCAGGTCATCACCCAGTGGGGGCCGGGCAAGTTCGACGCCGCGGTCTTCATGGACGGCAAGGCGGTCGGGCCCGACGGCAAGCCCCATCCCACCCTCATCCCGGCGGCCTTCGGCCTCTCGGGCGTGAACCTCCACACCTACACCGGCTGGGGCTCGGTCACCTACTGGAACGCCTTCGTGGGGAACCTCGAGATGCACGGACAGGGCACGTTCTACGACCCGCGCCTCGACGACGCGACGAGGTTCCCGGTGGCCGCCGCCAACGGCTTCGGCCACCTCAGGGCGCCCCCCGGCCAGGACCGGGTGACCCCGAAGCTCGCGGCGCTGCACTTCTACCAGCTGGCGCTCGAGGCGCCCAGGGCGCCGCGGGGCTCCTTCGACCCGGCGGCGGCCCAGCGCGGGGCGGCGGTCTTCGCCGGCCAGGGCAAGTGCGCCGGCTGCCATGTGCCGCCGCTCTACACCGAGCCGGGCTGGAACCAGCACACCGCCGCCGAGATCGGCATCGACGACTTCCAGGCCAGCCGCTCCCCGGATGGGCGGTACCGCACCACGCCGCTCAAGGGGCTGTGGGCCCGCATGCGCGCCGGCAACCTCACCGACCCCAGCGGCAACGGCCACGGCTTCTACCACGACGGCCGCTTCCCCACGCTGCTCGACGTGGTGGACCACTACGAC
>DASRTO010000657.1:0-1854 GCA_035655915.1 Anaeromyxobacteraceae bacterium | reverse complement strand
CGTGCTCGACGTGGTCCACCACCATGTCGAAGGCCCGCTGGGCATGGGGCTGGAGCAGCTCGATCCCCGGGAGCAGGCTCTTGTACGCCTCGATGTGCGTGCCGTTCTGCACCTCGTAGAGGCGGTACTGGGCGGCGCGGTGCTCCTCGCTCCCCTTCCTGGAGGCGGCCACCTTGGCGGCATAAGCCCGGGCGTGGTGGTCGATGGGGAGGAGCGCGTCCATGGTGCCCGCCACCGTGACCAGCGGCTTCTTGATCTTGCCGGTGGTGGCGAAGGCCGAGAGGTTCGCCGCCACGCCGGTGGTGAGCGAGCGGTTCACGTAGTCGTAGCCGGCGGCGCCAGACCCGTAGGTGTCGTAGCCGGGGTCGAGCTTCTTCTGCCACTGGCACCAGGTGACCTCCCAGAACGATCCCCAGTTGAGCGACCATAGCGAGCGCACGAACGCGCCGTTGGCGTCGCGCACCACGATGTCGGGCGGGTAGCCGGCCTCGACGATGGCCCGGGCAGCGCTGGAGGCCGGGGCGAAGCCCGAGGCCACGTAGTCCGGCCAGTGGCGCAGGGCGGCCGGGAGCTGGACCAGCAGGTTGTGCAGCCCGGGATCGACGAAGGTCCCTTCCCAGTCCACGCCGCCGTCGAACAGGTCGGGGGACTCCTCCACCGCCCGCCGCACCTGGTAGCCGCCGTTGGAGGTGCCCACCGCGAAGGTGTGGCGCGGGTGGTGGCCGTAGCGGGCCTTCACGCCATCCCGGGCCAGGCGGGCCGCCTGCGAGATGCGAGGTTGCCACTCGGTGAAGGACTTCTGGGGATCGTTCACGTAGAAGTGGACGAAGAGCGGGCTCGACGGGTTGAGGCGGCAGCCGAGCGGGTCGTCGGCGGTGGTGAGGAAGAGGTTCATCATCCCCTTGTTCTGCGAGGCGTAGGCGTAGCCCTTTTGCACGACGTAGTCGCTCCAGGCGAAGTCGCCGTTGAACTCGCTGCGGTTCCCGGAGGCGCCGGCCACCACCAGCCGCCCGTTCCAATCGTCGGGGAGCCGCAGCAGGAAGCGCGCCTCGCCCGTCGGATCGTCGGCGAGCCGGCCCTGGACCTGGAGGCCCGGGACGGCCTTGACGATGGGGGTGCGGTCGGGCGGATCGGGCGAGATGACTCCCCGGTCGGTCTGCGGCGTGAAGGCGAAGAGCGGCAGCGGCGGCGTCAGGGCGTTGTTGGCAGGCGTGGTCGGCCCCGACGGCGGCGGCAGGGCGTTGTTGGTGGTGAGGTCCGGGCTCTCGAAGCACACCGCGTCGGCGATCCGGCCCTCCAGGGCCGCCAGGACTTCCGGGCAGCGGCCGGCCGCGATGGCGGAGAGGGGCACGGCGGAGAGCAGGAGCGGCAGGGCGGCGAGGCGCCAGGTCATGGCATCATCCTCCAGTGAATGGCCTCAATGGGGGATCCGGCCCTGCCCGTCAAGTGACCCGAGCGGGGCGAGGCTCCCGCCCGCGGCTCACTGCGAGCAGAAGCGCGGTGCCAGGACCACCCACCAGCTTCACCCGCACCTCCGGCTCGGGTCGCATCCGGGCCGCCAGGGCGGCAGTGAGGAGCATCAGGGACGAGACGAACACCGCTTGACGCGGCGAGTCCAACGACGGACATCACTGACGCGTCGCGCCACGACCGGCCCCATCCAGGGCGTCCAGCGCCGTGACCGGGCCGTGACAGGTCCCGTGCTACACGCGGGGCCTTGCGAGTACTCCTCGTCCAGGCGCGCGCGCCCGTCACCTACTGGAGCTACCAGTACAGCCTGCCCTACGCGGGCAAGGCCGCGGCCCTGCCGCCGCTGGGCCTGGTCACGCTGGCGGCGCTGCTCCCCGCCCGGTG
>DASRTO010000656.1:0-3604 GCA_035655915.1 Anaeromyxobacteraceae bacterium | reverse complement strand
GGCCGCGGGAGACGGCGTCGGCCCGGTGCGCGTCTACCGCATCGACTCGCCCGATGACACGGCCACTGCCAGCGGGGAGGCCGAGCCTGGCGCCGCTACGAGGGGGGCGCCGGCACCGGTCGAGCGGACGACAGGGTGCGGCGGCTGCTCGAGCGGTGGCACCAGCGTGGGCGCGCTGCTCGCGGCGCTCGGGCTCGCCCTCCTGCGGCGATGGCCCGGCGGTGGTGGCTCCCCTCCACGGCGCGCGCCTTCGACGAGGGGAAGCGGGCAGGCACCTGGCTCGGCCCGAATCCCCCGGCGGTGACCTATGGCCAGGACTTTGGGCTTCAGCCGAGCGCCACCGCGCTCTGGGACGAGCGGGCTGAAGCCTGGAGCCGGCTGGTCATCGCACTCGACGCGCCAGCGGAGCCTGGCGAGGCGAACCGACTTCGGGTGTCGGCAAACGACACGGCGAGCGGGAAGCACCTGTCCCACCCTCGGTAGGATGAGCCGTGCGCGGGTTCGTGGCCAACATCGACATCGAGTGGTTCACTTGCCTGCGGGAGCGGCATCCGCTCGAGGGTGAACCTCTGGCAGACGTCCGAGGCGACGCCTTCCGGGCGCTCCAGCCCGGGGAGCCGCTCTTCTTTCGGCTCAAGCGCCGCCACTACGCCATCGGAGGCGGGGTTGAGTGGTGGAGGCGCCGGGATTCGAATCGCGCCGACAGTGAACAGGGACCGTCCGTGACCGACCGCGAAAGAGCGCACAAGTGCTCGGAACGACGAGAGCCGGGCGGACGAATTCGAGCCTGACGGGAACCTCTCGCGCCGACTCATGGGCGGAAACTCGAGATGCTGCGGGGTGCCGGCCGTCCCCTTCGGCTGGGGCTAGGCGCGCGGGCTGGCCGGTCTCGCGCCCATCGCGCGATGGCGCGCCTGCCTGGGCGTGCCGCCGGTCCAGCGCTTGAAGGCGTGATTGAAGGCGCTCTGATCCGAGAACCCGAGCAGGTAGGCGATCTCCGCGAGCGCGATGTCAGGCTGCTCGAGGTACAGGCGTGCCGTCGCCTCGCGGACCTGGTCGGACAGTGCGTTGAACGTGTAGCCCAGCCCGCGCAGGCGCCGCTGTAAGGTGCGCTCGCTCATGCCGAGCTCGCGCGCCACGCTCGCGAGCGACGGGTCGCCTCCCCGCAGGCGCTCTCCGATGGCGTGCCGCGTGCGCTCGATCAGATCAGGCCCCCGCGGGAGCTTCGACAGCAGGAGATCGGCGTGCTCCATCAGCACCCCGAGCACGCCCGGCTGCGCGCCGCTGGTCGGAGTCTCCCAGGCGGCGCGATCGAACATCAGACGGTTGTGCTCCTCCTCGAACCGAACGGGGCAGCCGAAGACGCGCTCGTGCTCGCTGACGTCGGGCGGGAGCCGGTGCGTGAAGGTGACGCACCGCAGCCCGATGGCCACACCCGTCGCCGCCCGCGCGTGCAGCACCCACACCGCCAGGCAGTACTCGGCATACGGGCGCGATACGCCCGCCGGGTCGCCCTCGGCTGCGAGGTCGAACGTCACCGGATCGCCGGAATCGTCGACCGACAGTCTCACGCCGGTGTTGACCAGCTTGAAATAGCGCGCTCCGCTGCGAAAGACTTCACCCACGGTCCTGGCGTTCAGCCCCATGTAGTCGAGGACCTTGAACGCGCCGAACGGGCACGCCTCCGCGACGTGCAGCGACAGCACCGGATCGCCCGAGAGCTCGTAGGCCTTGGCCCAGAGCGCGCCGGCCACGCGGTTCGGCAGGCGCGCATCAGGGTCCTGGAGCGTCTCCATTCGAATCCCGGCCTCTCGCAGCAAGGCCTGGGTGTCGATGCCGAGACGGCCGCACGCCTCGACGAGCGCTCGGCTGGAGCCCGTCAGCACGGTGCCGTCGCTCAGCCACATGGGCCCTCAAACCACGGCGATTCGATAGGCAATGCGCGCGCGGCGCAGCCCCCGCCGCTGTCGGCCTGCCACGCGGCGGCCCGCGCGCATCAGATCAAGCTAGCACGATGGAAGGTCTCCATGACAGGTGCCTCCGTGCCGCGGCGCGTCCAGCGCCCGCCGCGAGGGCGCTGGCCCGCGGGCGCGGGCGGGCGAGCCCTCTTCAGCGTGGGTGGAAGTCCCAGCCTTGAAGCCTCCGCCGAACGCGTCGGCGCACTCGCAATCTACGTCACTCGAGGAAGCCCGTTCCGAGCGCTACAGCGACGCCCGCGGTCAGGTAGAGGGGCACGGTCTGCTGCCCGAGCGACGTGGTGCGCGGGTATCCGACGCGAAGGACCAGGTCGAAAGACGAGAAGGAGACGCCTGCCTACAACCCGCTGGGTATCGTTCTCCCACTTCGAGGCCGACGAGCGCGGGGCACTCAACGAGTGGCTCGCGGCAGCGCCGCGTGCGGCTCCGCTGTGTGGCCGGTACGGCGCCATGCTCTCGATCGGCGACGTCGCCGACCGCGCTCCGCGCGTGGTCGGAGACGGCGAGACGATCTCCATCGGCAAGAAGCAGGTCCGCTGCTTCGACACGCCGCACCTGCCGCACAACTGGGAGGCCGGGTACCTCGCCGAGTTGAGCACCCGGACCCTCCTCTGCGGCGACATCCTCACGCAGCCGGGCGCCGATCACGAACCGCTCACCGAGAAGGAGGTGCTCGATCCGAGCGAGGCGATGCGCCATTCGATGGAGTACTACCCCTCATTGGGGCTACGAGCCCTGGGGCGTCGCGCTCATCAGAGTGCCGCCGGTGCTCACGGCACGGTGATGCATGTGGAGCAGTCTGCTCGGCGCCATGTCGCTCGGAAGGGCTCTCCTGCGTGGCGGCTCCACTGTGTTGAGCGCCCTGCAGCCGGGAGGGCTAAACTTTCCCCATGGAGACCATTCTCGGCGCGGTGTTTGTTGTCGCAATCGCAGCCTTCCTGTGGGGGCGCCGAGGGCGCGGCAGCGGGGAAGCCTCTGCCTGGCTTAGGGCAGGCGCCGGCCCGGGCGCCGACTTCCGCTCCGTGACCAGGCGGGTTCAGGAAATCCTCGAGCCCATCGGCTGGCCCCTGGGGCGGGAGCGGGAAGGCGGCGCGTACTCCCTGACCGTCGGTGGCCGCGCCGCGTTCTTCATCGAGGTAGCCTACGAGGTCCCACCCACCTCAATCGTTGCCATCGCGGGCGGCCTCCGCGCCGTTCGGGAGGAGCAACGCGCCTTCGTGGTCCTCGGCAACGGTGCCCCCGAGTTCATTGCGGCGCCGAAGGGGGTCTTCGGCAAGCCGGCGGCTCCCATCGTCCTCGCCGAGGACAGGGCCTTCGCGAAGGCGTTCTGGCTCGAAGGAAGCGACGAACGGGCCATCCGCCGCTACCTGGGCCAGGAGCTGCGCGCCTTGCTCCTCGACCAGGAGGGCCCGTTCAGGCTGCACGGAGGGCCCGCCGGGGTCGCCCTGGTGCGAGAGGGGCGGATGAAGACACCAAGCCAGGCCAAAGTCACCAAGACCCTGGAGCGACTCGCCATGGCCGTCGAAGCTGCCGAACGCGAGGCCCGGTGAGGTCGACCACCGTGGCGACATCCACTCGTCGCCCGCACCACGGTCGGGCTTGCCGAACATCGCTCGTGCCGGCTCCTC
>DASRTO010000655.1:0-19813 GCA_035655915.1 Anaeromyxobacteraceae bacterium | reverse complement strand
CCGGAGGACCACGATGGCGCAGGCCGGCGACCAGTCCCCCCGCGTCAAGGGCGCGCTCCTCGGCGCCCGGCTCACCTTCGTCCGCGAGCGCGGCGGCGACAAGGCCCTGGGGAAGGTGCTGGCCCGGCTGCCGCCGCCGGACCGGGAGGTCCTGGGCGGCTGGATCCTCCCCACCACCTGGTACCCGCTGGACCTGGCGCAGCGGCTCGACGACGCCATCGCCCGGGTGCTCTCGCCGGGCGACCGCGGCCGCATCTTCCTCGAGATGGGGCGGCAGTCGGCGCAGGCGAGCCTCACCGGCGCGGAGGCCCCCTTCGTCAAGGCCGGCGATCCCCACTTCTTCCTGGCCAACGTCCCCAGGATGTACGCCACCCACCACTCGCGCGGCCGCCGCACCTACCAGCGGACCGGGGACGCCTCGGCGGTGATCCGCACCTTCGACGCCGAGCGGGTGAGCCAGGACGATTGCCTCACCGTGGTGGGGTGGCTGGAGCGGGCCCTGCAGCTCTCGGGCGCCGCCGCGCCGCGGGTGACCGAGTCGAGCTGCCGCTCCGGCGGCGCGCCCCACTGCGAGTACCGCTGCGAGTGGTGAGCCGGGGCCGGGAGGCGGCGGCCGGCTAGCGGCGCTCCGCCGGCACGAGGTGGAGCCGCTCGCCCTGGGGGTCGGTCACCACGTCGGCCTTCTCCGCCTGGGCCGGGCCGGGGCTGCCGACGGCGAAGGCGCGCACCAGGGTGCGCCGGGCGCCGGCGAAGGTCCCCTCCACCGCCAGCACCAGCCGGGATCGCCCCTCGCCGGGGACGAAGGCGGCCTCCAGCGCGACCCGCTCGCCGCGCCGGTAGCTCGCGCGCTCCACCGGGGCCGCAGCGCTGGTCACCCGCAGGCCGTCCAGGCCGGAGAGGCGCACCGCCACGTCGCTGGCGTCGGCGCCGAAGACGAGGGTGAGGCGGGCCGCGCCCGGCCCGAGCGCGGCTTCGATCTCCACCGGCGCCGCGGGCTTGCCGCGGACCACCGGGGCGGCCTCCGGGCCGGCCGGCGCCCCGGGGACGGCCGCCGGCGCCGGCGAGGTGGGGCCCTGGGCGCAGGCCGCGAGGAGCCCGGCGAGGAGTGCGGTGGTGCGGGCGATCATGGCAGGCTCCCGGTCACGGGCTGGTGACGGCGACCGGGACCGAGTAGCCGGGGCCGGTCGTCTCCCACCCGGTCACCAGCACGAGGTAGTCCTCCCCGGCCACGGTGGGGAGGCCGGAGACGGTCTCCGGCCCCAGCAACCAGGCGTCCGCCGAGCCCAGGACCTGCCCGCGGCGCCAGACCTGCAGCGACACGTCCACCGCGGCGCTCCCGGCGGTGACGGTCACGGTGCCTCCGGTCCCGGTGAAGCGCAGGAAGCGGTTGGAGGCGAGGTCGTTCCGGTCGGCGCTGGGGAGGAAGCCGACCGAGGCGCCTCCCCCGTTCACGGCCAGGACCGTGTAGACGGGGAGGTTCGCCGCCCACCCGCCGTCGTGCGTCTCGCCGGTCCCCCACGCGTCCCGCACCGGGTCGGCGACGCTCCGGGCGGAGAGCAAGGCGTCGACGGCGGCCGCCTGCGCCGGCTGGGCCGCCTTCAGGGCGTCCGCGAAGGAGAAGAGGGTGGTGAAGGCCGGGGTGCTCCGCTGGGCGCCCACCATCGCCGCGTGGATGGGGCCGAAGCCGAGCGCCACCGCGTCACCGTCCGCGTCGGAAGGCGGGTCGAACAGGTCGTAGAGGGCGTGGGCCACCGACATCTCCGACCACCACCCGGGGCTGGGATCGTCGGCGGCGTTGGACTCCAGCGAGAACTCGAACCCCATGGTCTGCCGCAGGCCCATGGTGTCGGCGTAGACGTCGTCGGGGTGGAGGACCATGGCCCCCAGGGCGTCTCCCCAGCCCTCGCTGAAGGCCAGCCGCGGATCCTTCAGGTCGCCGAGGCCGTGGGACCCGCCGGGCGTGTCGGCGCGCGAGAGCACGTCCTCGTAGTAGTGCCCCCATTCGTGGATCACCACGTGGGTGTCGTACTCGTCGGTGTCCACGTCGGCCTCGCCGAGGACGTAGAGCTGGTGGCCCACCAGGTCGTAGTACGTGCCGACGACGTTCCCCGGGCTCCAGTTGGCCCGCAGCTCCGGGAAGACCGTCGCGGGCGCCACCGCCAGGAAGGCCTGCGCCGCCGAGTACAGGGCGTCGAGGATGGCGAAGGGGCCGGCGGACCGCGGGCCGCCGTAGGAGCTGCCGGTCCAGCCGCTCCCGGCGTTCAGGCTCACGGCGGTGGCGGCGGTGGCGTCCACCGGGCCGGAGTCGAGGGCGTAGAGCGCGTCGCCGAGGTCCTGCACGCGCAGGGGAGGGGCCAGGGTCTGCGCCTTCACCCGCAGCGACACGGCCGAGGTGCCGGTCCAGGTGACGGAGTAGGCGCCGCCGGCGTCGGTGGTGGTGCCGCCGAGCACCACCGGCGGGCTACGCCCCACCACCTCCACCACCGCGCCCCGGACCGGCCTGCGGACGGTGCGGGCGTAGTCCAGGCCGGCGGCCGACGCCGGGACCGAGTCGTAGCTCACGGCGCCCGAGAGCGTGAAGGTCCCGCTCGAAGGCGGCGGCGCGCTCGAGCCGCCGCCGCAGGCGGCCAGGGCCAGGGCGAGGACGGCTGGGCGGACGGCGCGCAGGGGCCCCCCGGGTCAGTGCTTGAGCTGACCCTGGTGGCCGCTCTCGTCCTCGAAGCCGTGGGCCAGGAGGAAGTGGTAGCGGGCCTCCGGCTCCTCGCTGCCGCCGCCCACCACCTCGAAGAGGAACTGGCCGGGCTCGCCGCCCTCGGCGTCGGGGGTGGCCTGCACGAAGAGCACGTCGCGGACGTCGAGGACCATCTCGCCCACCAGGTTCTTCCCCCGCACCAGCTGCACGGTGGGGTTACGATCCGGGTCCTCCTCCAGGTGCCAGTGGTAGGCCTCCTGGTCGAAGAGCCACACCTCGGCCGAGCCGGCCCGGAGGATGCAGTTCACGTGCTGCTTCAGCCAGCGCCAGAACTTGTCGAAGGTCAGCGTCGCGCCGGCCTGGACCGAGACGCTCATGGCGGCACTATAGCCCGCCGGGCTCGGCCGGGGGATGCTCACCGCGCCAGGCGCGGCAGGAGGAGCGAGAGCGAGGCCCGGTAGCGGTAGCTCACGTCGCGGTGCCCGTCCTCGAACTCCTGGTGGACCACCTCCACGCCCCCGGCCTCCAGGGCCTCCGCCACCATGCGCGCGCCCCAGCGCAGGTTGAACTCGTCGCGGGTGCCGCAGTCCAGGAACACCGTGGCCAGGCGCCGGAAGGCCGGGAGGCTGGCGGGGACGAAGCGGGCCGGGTCGTGCGCGAGCCAGCGGGCCCACACCTCGGGGCGGAGCCGGGCGCTGTTGGGCTCGAAGGGGAGATCCAGCCCCAGCGGCTGGCCCGCGCGGGGCGAGTAGTGGGCCGCCATGGCGATGGCGTTGAGGGTGGGGTGGTCGTCGGGGCGGAGCCTGGTCTCCGCGGCCCGGCGCCGGGCCTCGGCCAGCCAGGTGGCGGGGTCGGTGCCGAGCAGCGAGGCGGCGGCCCTGGGGAAGTCGGGGAGGTAGCAGTACTCGAAGCCGGCGTCGGCGGCGTGCGAGGCCAGGTGGCCGAAGACGTCGGGCCGGTCGCGCCCCATGGCCAGCGCCCCGTAGCCGCCGGAGCTCTTGCCCAGCAGGGCCCGGGACCGCGGCTCCGGCACCGTCCGGTAGCGGCCGTCCACGAAGGCCACCACGTCCCGGCACAGGTAGGCCTGGTAGTCCCCCACCGCCGGGGCGTCGATCCACTGCGTGCCGCCGAGGGCGGTGAAGCCGTCGGGGAAGACGCCGATGGCCGGCGGGACCGACCCGTCGGCGACCAGGGCGTCGAGCCGCTCCGGCACGGTGGGGGCGAAGGCCTGGACGTTCCGCCACCCAGCGGCGCTCCCGGTGAACCCGTGGAGGAAGTAGACCGCCGGGTACCGCTCGCCGCCGCCGTCGTAGCCGGGCGGGAGGTAGACGAGCAGGGCGCGCCGGGCCGGATCCCCCAGGGGGTTGCCCCGGAGGGACGGGGCGTCGATTTCGACGGTCTCCAGCCGGCCGCGCATGGCATGCTGATGGTACCAGACGACCGGGGGAAGCCCGCGATGCCGGAGTACGCCTTCTACTGCCGCGCCTGCAAGAAGCCGTTCACCGCCCTCATGACCATCGCCCAGCACGACCGGGGCGTCGCCGCCTGCCCCAGGTGCAAGCAGCGCAAGGCCGTGGAGAAACGCCTGGCGGCCGCCTTCGTGGTGACGGCCCGGAAGTCCTGAGGCTCAGCGCAGCAGCCCCGGGCGGGGTGGGCTCGGCCGGCGGCGCCGGGAGCGGCTGGCGCTGCCGCCCTCGGGCGTTAGATGAAGGCGCCGTGACCCTGCAGCGGCCCGGCGATCCCTGCGCCATCGTGATCTTCGGGGTGCGCGGAGACCTCACGCGGCGCAAGCTCCTCCCCGCGCTCTACAACCTGCGCGGCAACGGGCTGCTGCCGCGCGAGTTCGCCATCGTTGGGGTCGGCCGGCGCGAGAGCGACGACGCCGGCCTGCGGGAGGAGCTGGGCCGGGCGCTGCGGACCTTCGCCACCCGGCCGGTGAAGGACGAGGTCTGGGCCGACTTCCGGGAGCGCCTCCACTACGTGCGGGGCGACATCGAGGACCCGGCCACCTACCGGCGCCTGGCCGACCGGCTCGGCGAGCTGGAGCGGGAGCACCGGACCGGCGGCAACGTGCTCTTCTACCTGGCGACCCCTCCGGCCGAGTTCGCCGCGGTGGGGCGGAACCTGGGGGCCGCCGGGCTGTCGCGGGAGCCGAACGGGACCTGGCGGCGGGTGGTGGTGGAGAAGCCCTTCGGCCGGGACCTGGAGTCGGCCCGCGCCTTGAACGAGGCCCTGCTCCGGGCGATGCGCGAGGACCAGATCTTCCGCATCGACCACTACCTGGGCAAGGAGACGGTCCAGAACATCCTGGTGTTCCGCTTCGCCAACGGCATCTTCGAGCCCGTCTGGAACCGGCGCTACATCGACCACGTGCAGATCACGGTGGCGGAGGACATCGGCGTCGAGGGGCGCGGCGCCTTCTACGAGCAGGCGGGCGTGCTGCGGGACGTGGTGCAGAACCACATGTTCCAGCTCCTGGCGCTGGTGGCCATGGAGCCGCCCAGCTCGCTGGCGGCCGAGGCGGTCCGCAACGAGAAGGTGAAGGTACTGGAGGCCATCCGCCCCATGCAGCCGGAGGAGGTGCTCCAGGCCACCGTCCGCGGCCAGTACGGGGAGGGCTTCCTGCAAGGGAAGAAGGTCCCCGCCTACCGCGACGAGCCGGACGTGGCTCCCGCCTCCAAGGTGGAAACCTACGCCGCACTCCGTCTCCAGGTCGAGAACTGGCGCTGGGCGGGCGTGCCCTTCTACCTGCGCTCCGGAAAGCGCCTGGCGGCGCGGGACACGCTCCTCTCCATCCAGTTCCGCCGCCCGCCGCTCATGCTGTTCCGGGAGACCGGGGTCGAGCACATCGACCCGAACCGGCTGGACCTCCGGATCCAGCCGGACGAGTCCATCGCCATCCAGGTCAAGGCCAAGATCCCCGGGCCGACCATCCAGCTGCGCAACGTGAGCCTGGCCTTCAGCTACCGCGACTTCGGGGAGCAGGAGGTGGCCACGGGCTACGAGCGGCTGCTCCACGACTGCATGACGGGGGACGCCAGCCTCTTCCACCGCTCCGACATGGTGGAGGCCGCCTGGCGGGTGGCCAGCCCGATCCTGGACCTGTGGGAGAGCCTGCCGGCCCGCGACTTCCCCAACTACGCCGCCGGGACCTGGGGACCTGCGGCGGGCGACGACCTCCTGGCGCGCGACGGCCGGCGCTGGATAAACCCTGGGTGAAAGACGGGAGACCACCATGACGCTCGCCCCGCTGTCCCTGGCCCTGGCCCTGGCGGCCCCGCCGCTGGCCGCACCTCCCGCCACCGCGAGGCGGCCGGTGTCGGACAGCTACCACGGGGTGACGGTAACCGAGGACTACCGCTGGCTGGAGGACGGCGCCGATCCCGGGGTGCAGGCCTGGTCCAGGGCCCAGGACGCGCGCGCCCGCGACTGGCTCTCGGCGTTGCCCGGCGCCGCGGGCATCCGGGAGCGGGTGCGGGAGCTGGTCACCGCCACCGGCTTCCGCTACTCGCGCCTCCAGCGTGCCGGCGGGACCCTCTTCGCCGTGAAGTTCCAGCCGCCCCGGCAGCAGCCCTTCCTGGTGACGCTGTCGGCCCTCGACGCCTCGACCGAGAAGCCGCTGGTCGATCCAGGCGCCATCGACCCATCCGGCCGCACGGCCATCGACTTCTTCGTCCCCTCGCCGGACGGGGCCCGGGTGGCGGTGTCGCTCTCCCGGAACGGCACCGAGGACGGGACGCTCCACGTCTTCGAGGTGGCCACCGGCCAGGAGCTTCCGGACCGCATCCCCCGCGTCAACGGCGGCACCGCCGGGGGGAGCGCCGCCTGGAACGCCGACTCGAGCGGGATCTTCTACACCCGCTACCCGCGGGAAGGGGAGCGGCCGGCCGCGGACCTGCCCTTCTACCAGCAGGTGTGGTTCCACCGGCTGGGGACGCCGCCGCAGCAGGACACCCCCGAGCTGGGGAAGGAATACCCGGACCCGCGCATCGCCGAGAGCTTCCTCTCCTCCTCCGACGACGGGCGCTACACCCTGTGCTCGGTGCAGAAGGGGGACGGCGGCGACTTCGTCCACTTCCTGCGCGGTCCCACCGGCGGCTGGACTCGCTTCGCGGGCTACGCCGACGAGGTGAAGGCGGCCCGCTTCGGCCGGGACGGCAACCTCTACCTGCTCTCCCGCCGGGGGGCGCCGCGCGGCCGCGTGCTGCGGATGCCGCTCGCGAGCCCCTCGCTGGCGAAGGCGGCGGTGGTGGCCGAGGCCTCGCCCGACGGCGCCGTCGAGGGGATGGAGGTCACCCGCGCCGCCCTCTACCTGGAGGAGATCAGCGGCGGGCCCTCCCGGGTGCGGGTGCTGGCCCTCGACGGGACGGAACGGAAGGCGCTCCCGATCCCGCCATTGTCCTCGGTGCGCGGCCTCATCCGCCTGGGCGACGGCGAGGTGGCCTGGCTCTCCGAGTCCTACCTCTCGCCGGCCGCCTGGTACCGGCTCGACGAGGCGAGCGGTGCGGTGACCCGCCTCCCGCTCTCGCCGCCGTCGTCGGTGGATTTCTCCGACGTGGAGGTGCGCCGCGAGGTGGCGGTCTCGGGGGACGGGACCAAGGTGCCCATGTCGATCATCCTGCGCCAGGGGACGCGCCTCGATGGAATGAATCCCACCATCCTCTACGGCTACGGGGGCTACGGGGCGAGCCAGACGCCGACCTTCGCCCCGGAGCGCAAGCTGTGGCTGGAGCTGGGCGGCGTCTACGCCATCGCCAACCTCCGCGGCGGCGGCGAGTACGGCGAGGCCTGGCACCAGGCCGGCATGCTCTCGCACAAGCAGAACGTCTTCGACGACTTCGCCGCCTGCGCCCGCCACCTGGTGGTCCGTCGCTACACCAGCCCGGCCCGGCTCGGCCTGCTGGGCAGGTCGAACGGCGGCCTGCTCATGGGGGCAATGATCACCCAGCACCCCGACCTCATGCGGGCGGTGGTGGCGGCGGTGGGGGTCTTCGACATGCTGCGGGTGGAGCTGCACCCCAACGGCGCCTTCAACGTGACCGAGTACGGCACGGTGACGGATCCGGCGCAGTTCCGGGCCCTGCACGCCTACTCCCCCTACCACCGGGTGAGGGACGGGACGCGCTACCCGGCGGTGCTCCTCACCGCCGGCAACCGCGACCCGCGCGTCGACGCCTGGCACGCCCGCAAGATGGCGGCGCGGCTGCAGGCCGCCACCGCCACGGGGCGTCCGGTACTGCTGCGGGTGAGCGACAGCGGCCACGGGATCGGCAGCGCCCTGGACGAGCGCATCGCCGAGACCGCCGACATCTACGCCTTCTTCCTCCACGAGCTCTCGGTGCCCCGGGAGGCGCGGGCCGCCGCGAAGTGAGGGCGCCCGGGGTGGGCCCATCAGCGGGAACGGCGACCCTGGCGCTCGCCGCGCTCCTCTGGGCCGGGGCGTCCGGCTGCCGCGACTGGAAGAGCCGGGTCGATCCGGTGCGGGCCCGCGCCGAGCCGGCGCAGGTGGCGCTCGAGGCGGCCCGCTCCATCGAGTACGAGAAGAAGGGCTTCCGGGTGCGGCTCACCCCGCGCGCCACCTATCAGGTGACCGGGTACGTGGTCGAGAAGAGCACCCAGCTGCTCGACGAGTGGGACTTCGTCCTCCCCGTCGACCTGGCCCTGGCATGGGGGCCGGTGGCGACGCCGGAGGTGCTGTCCCGCCTCGACTTCCACCTCTCGCGCCGCTACGTGAGCTACCGCTGGCGGGGGTCGCCGCCGCTGGCCCCGGGCGAGCTGCAGAGCCACATCGCCAACCACCACCTCATCCCCGCGAGCGAGGAGGTGACGCGGGCGCTCGAGGAGGTCCGGGTGGGCGACGTGGTGACCCTGGCCGGGAAGCTGGTGGACGTCCGGGTCGGCGACGGGCAGGGGCGCGTGCGCTACCAGAGCCGCACCAGCCTCACCCGGACCGACGTCGGCTCGGGCGCCTGCGAGCAGATCTGGGTGGAGGCGGTGGCGGTGGACCGGGCGGAGTGAGGGGGCGCCGGCCGGCGGCGCGTCAGCGGGCCCGCGCGGCGTCCCAGGCGAGGCCCACGGCCACCAGCAGCACCAGGACCGCGAAGAGCCGCCCCAGGCGGCGCCCGTCGACGCGCCCGGCGGCGCGCGCCCCCAGGAGCCCGCCGGCGGCGAACCCCAGCGCCACCACCCCCATGAGTCCCCAGGGCAGCCCGCCCTGGGCCCGGGCGTAGACCAGCACCCCGGGGAGGCCGATGGGCGGGAGCATGGTGGCGAGGCTCGTCCCCTGGGCCTCGTGCTGGCCCTGCCCGCCCACCGCGGTGAGCAGCGGCACCATGACGATGCCGCCCCCGATCCCCAGGAGCCCGGAGAGGAGCCCCGCCAGCCCCCCCATCCACAGTCCGTGGAGGGCGCTGGCCTCTCGCCGGCGCCTCTCCGGCGCGCCGCCGCCGCTCGAGACCCGCCACTGCCGCAGCGCCGCCACCGCCAGGAAGGCCGCGAAGAAAAGGCGCAGGGGGCGATCGGGGATGGCGTTGGCGGCCTGGGCCCCCAGCGGGACGCTGACGACGAAGCCGGCCACCAGCGCCGCCACCAGCCGCCAGCGGATGGGGTGGCTGCGGTGGTAGGCGAGCACCGCCGGGAGCCCGATGGGCAGGAGCATCACCGCCAGGGTCACGCCCTGGGCCTCGTGCTGCCCCAGCCCCAGGGCCAGGGCCAGGAAGGGGATCAGCACCAAGCCGCCCCCCAGGCCGAAGAGGCCCGCGAAGACGCCTGCCGCCAACCCGGCCCCGCCACCGCCGATCCAGAGGGGGCTCACGGGCTAGCCGGCGAACCCGTCGTGGTAGCCCGGATCCTCGATGGCCAGGGCCTCGGGGGTCGCCAGCAGGGGCCGGTAGCAGTCGAGCATCACCGCCAGCTCGTCGGTCCAGCGCTTGCCGAGGCTCCCCTCGTAGGCGCCGGGATGCGGGCCGTGGGGGATGCCGGCCGGGTGATGGGAGAGGCTTCCCGCTCCGACCCCGCGCCGGGAGGTGAATTCCCCCCGGTCGTAGAAGAGGACCTCGTCCACGTCCACCGAGGCGTGGGGATAGGGGCAGGGGACCGCCTCCGGGTGCCAGTCGAGGGGCCGGGGCACGAAGCTGCACACCAGCGCGCCGCGGAGCGCGAAGGTGCCGTGCCAGGTGGGCGGCAGGTGCACCATGGCCACCTTGGCCTGGAAGGCCAGGATGGGCACGGCGAAGGGCCACACCGAGCCGTCCCAGCCCACCACGTCGAGCGGCGGCGTCGCGAAGGCCAGGCCGTGGAAGGCCCCGCCGCGCTTCACCACCACCTCGCGGATCCCCTCGTCGAGCGGGCCCTGGAACTCGGGGCGGCGGAAGTCGCGGTGCGAGAAGGGCGCGTCCATTCGGAGCTGGCCGGCCTCGTTGCGCCACTGCCGCGGCAGCGACAGCCCGCCCAGGCACTCGAGGTGCAGCCAGCGCTGGACCCCGGGGTCGGGCAGGAAGCGGTGCAAGAGCCCGCGGGGCAGGCACAGGTAGTCGCCCTGGCCGAAGCGCAGGTCGCCCAGGGCGCTGCGCAGGAGCCCTCCGCCCTGGTGCACGAAGTACAGGTCGTCGCCGTCGCCGTTGGCCAGGTAGACCGGGTCCGGCCCGCTGGGGTGGCACAGGGAGAGGCACAGGTCCTCGTTGAAGAGCAGCGGCGTGCGCGCGTCCACCGCCGGGCCGCCGGCGAGGGAGAGCGCCTGGATGCGGTAGTGGCGCCGCCGCAGCGGCCGCGGCGGCGCCGGCCGGGGCAGGGGGAAGCCGTGGCGCGCCTCGGCGGCGCGGGCCGCGTGCGGGCGGTGGCGGTGGTAGAGGATGGTGTAGGGGCCGTCGAACCCCTGGCGCGTCCAGCACTCCTCGTGGAGCCAGGCCCCGGCGGCGTCGCGGAAGGCCAGGTGGTGCTTCCCCGGCAGGTCGCCGCGGGCCATGCGGTCGATCACGACCGCCCCTCCCGCGACTGCTCCTGCTCGATGCTCTCGAAAAGGGCCCGGAAGTTGCCGGCGCCGAAACCCTCGTCGCCCTTGCGCTGGATGATCTCGAAGAAGAAGGGGCCGGCCTCGGGCTCGCGGTAGAGGCCGGCCGAGTCCTTGAGGAAGATCTGGAGCAGGTAGCGCCCGGGCGCCTCGCCGTCCACCAGGATCTGGAGCTCCTCCAGCGTCGCCAGGTCCTCCTCCAGCCGCCCCACCCCGATGCGGCCGAGCCGCTCCGGCAGCATGCGGTAGTAGGCGGCGGGGGTGGGCATGAACTCCACCCCGCGACCCCGGAGGCCTCGCACCGCCGGGAGGATGTCCCGCACCGTGAGGGCCGCGTGCTGCACGCCGTCGCCGCGCAGGTCCTCGTTGAAGACGTTCACCTGGGACCGCTTGAAGTCCGGGCGCCAGGGCTCGTTGTTGGCGAACTTCACCCCGGAGAGCGGGTCGCGCATCACCACCGAGCGCAGCCCCGAACCGCGGGCGCGCAGGCGGGCCTCCCGCTCCGAGGCCCCGTCGGCGGTGTGGAACTCCACCCCCCAGAACTCCTCGAACCCGAGCACGTGCTCCATCCACAGCAGGGCGGGCTTCATGGTCTGGAAGTTGGAGGTGACGTGGTCGATGCGGCCGAAGCCGAAGGCGTTGCGGCCGCCGCGCGGCTCGGGGTGGGCCACCATGCCCGGGTAGGGGGCAGGGAGGCCGCGTCGCTCCACGAAGCGGAAGGTGGTGTCGCCGAAGGGGGTGGTGACGTTGAAGGTGCGCAGGGAGCCGCCCTGGTCGCGGAACTCGAGGATGTCGGTCACCGGCGTGCCCCCTCGCTCCTCCAGCAGCCGGAAGGCCCGCTCCGCGTCCTCCACCTCGAAAACCAGCGTCCCCACGCCGTCGGGGTGCTTGCGCAGCCAGCGCCAGGCGCGCCCGCCCTCGGCCAGCGGGGCCGAGACCAGGATGCGCACCTCGCCAGCCTCGAAGAGAGCCGAGCGCTGCCTGCCCTCCCGCTCCAGCTCAGTCCCGGAGAAGGCGGTCTCGGCGAAGTCCATCTTGCCGATGTAGAAGCGGCGGCTCCGCTCCAGGTCGTGGACGTAGTAGTGGAGGGCCTCGAGGCGCCGGATGCCGATGGGCTCGATGCCTGCCATGGCTCACCTCGACCCGGGCGGCGGGGCGTCGGGCTGGGCCTCCGGCTCTGCGAGGCGGAAGGCCTCGATCTCCCGGCAGGCCGCCTCGATCTCGAGGAGCCGGGGGAAGCGCGACAGATCGACGCCGAAGCGGCGGGCGCCCAGCAGCTGCGGCACGAGATACAGGTCGGCCAGCGTCACCGCGTCGCCGTGGGAGAAGCGCCCCGCTCCCCGGGAGGCCTCCACCTCCAGCGCCGCCAGGCCCCGCCCGACCCAGTGGGCCCCCCACTCCTTCTCGCGCCCGGGGAGCTGGTCGCGGATCCAGGCGAGCGTGACTGCATTCTGGTACGGCTGGATGGAAGAGTTGACGTGCTCGGCGAGCCGCCGCGCCCGGGCCCGCCCCTCGGCGTCGGCCGGCAGGAGGGGCGGCGAGGGGACGCGCTCCTCCAGCCATTCCAGGATGGCCATCGACTGGGCCAGGTACAGGGTGCGCCCGCCCTCCTCCACCTCCAGGAGCGGCACGTGCCCCATGGGGCTCAGCGCCAGGTGCTCCTCGCGCTTCTGCTCCCCGGCGAGCAGGTTCACGACCTTGTGCTCGAAGGGGACCCCCTTCCAGTGGAGGCCGATGCGGACGCGCCAGGTGGAGGAGGAGCGCCAGTAGCCGTGGAGCCGGACGGAGAAGGGGATCTGGGTCACGGCGCCACCACCCGCTGCGCGATGCGGCCGAAGAGGCTTCGCCCCTCGAGGTCGGCCATGTCCATCTCCACGG
Organism: Anaeromyxobacteraceae bacterium; assembly: GCA_035655915.1. GTDB lineage: Bacteria > Myxococcota > Myxococcia > Myxococcales > Anaeromyxobacteraceae > DASTPH01. Next base: position 7,235 of record DASRTO010000655.1, on the reverse strand, counting down.
TGTCGCCGGCCCGCAGGAAGCGGGTGCGCGGCTTCTTGTCGGGGCTGGCCAGGATCTCGCGCACGCGCTTTTCTTGAAGACAGGAGACGCCGCGGGCCGGGTCCTCGTTGGAGAGCGTGCCGCTGCCGAGGATGGTCCCGGCCGTGAAGGCCCGGGTGCGGCACAGGTGCCGCACCAGGTCGTGGAAGGAGAAGTGCATCTCCGGCCCGGCGTCGCAGTCGCCCATGAGCTCGCCGTTCCAGGCGACGCGGAGCCTCAGGTGCAACCGCCCCTCGCGCCAGGCCGGGCCGGCCTCGTCGGGCGTGGCCGCGAAGGGGGAGAAGGCGGTGGCCGGCTTGGACTGGAAGAAGCCGAATCCCTTCTCCAGTTCTCCCGGAACCAGGTTCCGGTAGGTGAGGTCGTTGGCGAGGCACAGCAGCCATACGTACCGGCTCGCCGCACCGGCGGAGGTTCCCTCCGGAACGTCGCCGAGGATGGCGCACACCTCCCCCTCGAAGTCGAGGCCCCAGGACTCGTCGGGCAGCGGGACGTCCTCAGTGGGCCCGAGCAGGACGCCGGAGCCGCCCTGGTAGACGAGGGGGTCCGTCTCCAGGCCGGGGGGCGGCGCAGCGCCACGGGACTTGCGGACCAGCCGGACGTGGTTCAGGTAGGCGGAGCCGTCGATCCACTCGAAGGCCCGGGGCAGCGGGGCGTGAAAGCGCCAGGGGTCGGCCGGCTCGGCCGGGGCGCGGCCGGCGTCCAGGTCCTGGGCGAGGCGTCGCAAGAGGGGCTCGGCCCGGGGCCAGTCGTCGAGCGCGGCCTGCAGGGTGGGGGCCACGGACCGGGCGTCGGCGCAGGCGGCCCCGTCCCGCCGGATCACCACCAGCCGGCCGTCGCGGGTCCCGTCGCGGACGGTTCCGAGTCGCATCGCCCGATGCCTAACGGATGCCGGCGGCGGACTCAAGCCGCCGTGCCTCCCGGATCCAGTCGGGTGCGTCGGGGTCCCCGGCGGCGGCGCGGGCCTGCGCCAGGGCGAGCGCTCGCTCCAGGGCGGCGCGCCCCTCCTCCGGCCGGTCGTTGGCGAGGAGGGCCTCGCCCAGGGCGGACAGGTTGGGCGGGTGGTCGGGGGCCAGCGCGGCGGCGGCGCGGGCCTGCGCCAGGGCCGCCTCCGGGTCTCCCGGCCCGAGCGGCCAGCCCGGCGCCCGCAGGAGCACCAGCGCCAGCACCCGCTCGGGACCGGCCCGGTCCAGCCGGGGATCGGCAGCGGCGGCTCGCCGGAGGGACGCCACCATGAGCCCGAGCCCCTGCTGGGCGGTGGCGGGGCGCTCCCGCGCCTGGAAACCCAGGGCCACCGCCAGCCAGTACTCGCAGGCCGGGCTCGCCGGGGCGCGGCGCCCGCACCACTGCCCGGCCTCGACGGCGCCCTGGGCCAGCGCCAGCCGCTCGGCGGCGTCGCCGGAGTGCTCCACCAGCCACGCCTTCGCGCGCACGGCGCCGACCAACCCCTCGATCCCCGCTCCATCGGCGGCGGCCGCCTCGGACCAGAGCCGTTCCGCCCGCCGCACCTCCGCCGCGTCGGGCCGGCGCGCGAAGGCCGCCTCGGCCTCCGCCAGGAGGGCGGCCGCGCCCGGCCGGTCCGGGGCGGTCGGGGCCAGCGGAGCCGGCTCGCGCAGCGCCGCGGCGCAGCCGGCGGCGAAGAGGAGCCAGGGCGCGAGGGCCCGGGCCCTCAACGCCCCACCTGCGCCAGGCGGCGGGCCGCGGCCAGGGCCGGCGCGTCGAGTGGCGCGAAGCGGACCACCCGTACGCCCGCCAGCGCGGCGGCGCCGGCGGGGCGCGCCGGCAGGTCGAGGAAGGCCCTCTCCAGGGCCTTCCAGCGCGCCGCCGGGAGGCGGCCGCGCACCGTGCACAGCAGCGCGGCCGGCAGCGGCGCCGAGCGGGCCACCACCTCCAGCTCGGGCGCGAAGGGGAGCGTGGGGAGCGCGGCAGCCTGGGCGGCGTCGAGGAGCAGCGCCACCTTCTCGCCCGCGGCGGCCCGGCGCAGCCCGGTGAGCACCTGGGCCGAGAAGGCGACCCGGGCCGAGTCGGGGATCCGCCCCCAGGACCCCAGGGCGCCGCGCACGAAGCCGGGGGCGTAACCGGCGAGGGACATCACCGTGAAGCCCTGGAGCGTCGCCGGCGAGGCGACGCGCCCCTTCCCGGCCACCAGGCTCCAGGCCTCCGCCAGCGAGCCGCCCTCGCTCTGTACCGAGAGTCGCGGCTCGAGGCGCAGCGCCGCCTCGTGCTCGAGGAAGAAGGGAAGCGGCACCATGGCCAGGACCGCGTCGGGCCGCCGGAGCCGCTCCACCCCGGCCTGCTCGGCCTGCTGGTACTCGGCGTGAAGCGAGCCGGCGGGCCAGCCGGCGGCGTCGGTCAGCGCCGCCGCCAGCGCGTCGAGCGCCGGCTGGGCCTCGGCGGTGGAGCCGGGGTAGCCGGGGGCGCAGGCCACCAGGGCGGCGGGGTCGGCGGCCGGCGCCGCGGCCGGCGCGAGCGGGAGCAGGGCCAGGAGGAGCGGGCGGAGGGGGCGCATGCCCCGCGGAGCTTAGCTCACCCGGCCGGGGGGCGCAGGGCCACCGCGCTGTCCAGCACCTCCCCGGCCAGCCGCTCCTGGCGGGCCCCGGCGGCGATGTCGTCCACCGAGAGGAGGCCCACCAGGCGCTCCTGGCGGTCGAGCACCATCACCCGGCGGATGGCCTTTTCCTCCATGATGCGGGCGGCCTCGAGCGTGTCCTGATCCTCGAAGCACCACACCACCTGGGGCGTCATGGCCTCGCGGACCCGCGCGCGGGTGGGGTCGCGCCCGGCCGCCACGGCGCGGACCGCCAGGTCGCGGTCGGTGAGCATGCCCACCAGGTGGTCGTCGTCCTTCACCGGGAGCGCGCCGACGTTCAGGGCCTTCATCTTGGCGGCGGCGGCCTGGATGGTCTCCTCCGGCCCGACGGTCTCCGCGTGCGGCGTCATGACGTCCCTGACCAGCATGGCGGCCTCCTTACCCGAGGAGCGGCCGGTGCCGCCCGGCCCTCGCCCCTTCGGCATCAAGGTGCGGCGCGTCCTCCGCAGGGCACAGCACGCAGGTGGGGCGTGCTGCGGCGCCCGCAAAGCCTGCGCGGATGCGCGGCGACGGGCGCGCCCCGGCGGCTCGAATGGGGGTGGACACTCCACTGGGAATGGCGGATGCGCATCTGAGGAGCACCCGGTCCTGGGGCGGAAGGAGGGGACCATGCTGTTCGAGGACCGTCGCGATGGCGGCAGGAGGCTCGCCGCGCTCCTGGCGAGGTACCGGGACGAGCACCCGGTGGTCCTGGGGCTCCCCCGGGGGGGCGTGCCGGTGGCCGCCGAGGTGGCGCGGGCCCTCGGCGCTCCGCTGGACGTGGTGGTAGCGCGCAAGCTCGGCGCGCCGGGGATGCCCGAGTACGGCATCGGCGCCATCGCCGAGGGCGGAGCGGTCTTCGTCTCGGCCGGCGCGGCGCGGGAGCTGTCCATCCGGCCGGAGGAGGTGTCAGCCATCGCCGAGCGGGAGAGCGCGGAGCTCTTGCGGCGGGTGCGGCTGTACCGCGGCGACCGACCCTTCCCGGAGGTGCGCGACCGCACCGTGATCCTGGTGGACGACGGCGTCGCCACCGGCGGCACGGCCCGGGCCGCCATCCGCGCCGTCCGCGAGCGCGAGCCGAGGAAGCTGGTGCTGGCCGCCCCGGTGGTGGCCTTCCAGACGGCCATGAGCCTCCTCACCGAGGTGGACGACCTTGTCTACGTGGACGCCCCGGAGGACTTCATCGCGGTGGGGGTGTGGTACCGCCGCTTCGGCCAGACCAGCGACGAGGAGGTGGTGGAGTGCCTGGCGGAGGCGCGCCGCGGCGCCGCGGGCTCGGCCGGGTCGGTGCCGGAGGCAAGGCCGGAGGCGGGCTCGGACCCCCAGGAGCGCGAGGTGTCGGTGGCGGTGGGGCGGCTCTTCCTGCCGGCGACGCTGGGGGTGCCGCCGGGCGCGCGCGGGGTGGTGCTCTTCGCCCACGGCTCCGGCTCGAGCCGGAAGAGCCCCCGCAACCGCTTCGTGGCCGAGGTGCTGCGCCGGCGCGGGCTGGCCACCGTGCTCATGGACCTGCTGACCCCCGAGGAGGAGATGTCGCCGGGCGGGCTCCGCTTCGACGTGGCGCTGCTGGCTGAGCGGCTGCTCTCGGCGCGGCGCTGGCTCGCCGCCCACCCCGTCCTGTCGGGCCTGCGGGCCGGGTACTTCGGGGCCAGCACGGGCGCGGCGGCGGCGCTCCTGGCGGCCGCCGAGGCCCCGGATCGCTGCCAGGCGGTGGTCTCCCGGGGCGGACGCCCCGACCTCGCTGGCGATGCGGCGCTCGGGGCAGTGCGCGCGCCGGTGCTGCTGGTGGTGGGGGGCCGCGACGAGCCGGTGGAGGCCCTGAACCGCCGCGCCCTCGAGCTCCTCCCCGGCGAGAAGCGGCTGGTGGTGGTGCCCGCGGCCACGCACCTGTTCGAGGAGCCCGGGGCGCTGGAGACGGTGGCGGAGCTGGCGGCGGGGTGGTTCGAACGCTGGCTCCTGGCGCCGGCCCAGGAGGGCGCGCGGGCCTGACGAGCCGGCGGGCCCGCCGGGGGCTTGGCGACGGGCCGGCGAAGCGTTACGGTCCGCCGCATGTCAGAGGCCAAGGGCGTCCTGCCCCACGGAGAGTCGCTGCGCCGGGCCCTGCGGTGGCTCGACGCCGAGGTGAAGGAGCGCCCGGCCGCGCCGCGCGCCAAGCTCATCGACGAGGCCGCCACCCGGTTCGACCTCTCGCCGCTGGAGGTCGAGTTCCTGCTCGGCAACTGGGGGAAGAAGCCGTAGGGCGGGGGACTGCTCGAGCCGTCAGGAACTGGCGGCGAGGCTCTTGGGAAACCTCGGTCTCGTCGGGTTCTCCATCGGGCCGGGCGCGTTCGCCGAAAGCCGCCCGACGGCCTGCGCCAAGCACGGATGGGCGCCGGGAGTCACCGAGGGGGACGCGCTCTCCGAGAAAGCAGTCTCGCCGGCCGTGCCGGCCGGCTCGACGGCAGCTCCACCGCCCGCAGCCGCCACAGGGCGTCCCAGCTGTAGAGCCCGAGCGAGGTCCAGATGAGCCCGAAGGTGGCGAGGTGGCTCCGGGTGAAGGGCTCCCGGTAGAGCCACACCGCCAGGGCGAACTGCAGCGAGGGGGCCAGGTACTGCAGGAAGCCCATGGTGGAGAGCCGGAGCCGCCGCACCGCCACGGCGAACCACAGAAGCGGCACGGCGGTGACGGCGCCGGCGGCGGCGAGGAGCAGCGAGACACGCCAGCCGGCGCCGAAGGCGCCGGTGCCGCCGGCGGCACGCAGCCCCAGGTAGAGGAGCGCCGCCGGGGCGAGCAAGGCGGTCTCGGCGAGGAGGCCGGTCAGGGCCCCGACGCCCGCCGACTTGCGGAGCAGGCCGTAGAGCCCGAAGGTGGTGGCCAGGGTGAGCGAGATCCAGGGGAAGCGCCCGTAGGAGAGGACCAGCCACAGCACGCCGGCGCCGGCCAGGGCCACCGCCACCCCCTGCGGGCGCGAAAGCGGCTCGCGCAGGAACACCACCCCCAGCACCACGTTCACCAGCGGGTTCACGAAGTAGCCCAGGCTGGCCTCCAGCAGGTGTCCGGTGTTGACGGCCCAGATGTAGAGCAGCCAGTTGGCGGAGATGAGCACGGTGGTGGCACCCAGGGTGAGCCGGGCCCGGGGCGAGGCCAGCGAGCGCCCGAGCTCGCCCAGGGTGCCGGAGAGGGCCGCCGCCGCCGCGAGCAGCGCCACCGACCAGGCGACCCGGTGGGACAGGATCTCCAGGGGCGGGACGGCGGCGAGCGCCTTGAAGTAGACGGGGGAGAGCCCCCAGATCAGGTAGGCGCCAAGGGCGAAGAGCAGGCCGGCGGTGGTGGCGTCGCGCTGGGGCAAGGCCCCCGGGTAGCCGAAGCCGCCGCCGGGCGCAAGCGCAGCCGTCCCCCTTCCCAAGCCCATGGCCTTGGGCGAGGATGGGGCCCCGACCCACGGAGCCGCCACATGGCCGACCTCTCGACCACCTACATGGGCCTCGCGCTGCGCACGCCGCTCCTGCTGGCCAGCTCGTCGCTCTCCAACAAGGTCGAGAACTTCCAGGCCGCCGAGGCCGGCGGCGCCGGGGCGGTGGTGCTGCGCTCCCTCTTCGAGGAGCAGATCGAGGCCGCCCAGAGCGCCCTGGAGGAGGAGGTGTCGCGGGGCGCCGAGTCGAACCCCGAGGCCCGCACCTACCTGCCGCCGCAGCGCATCGGCCCGAACGAGTACCTGCGCCTGGTGGAGCGGGCCAAGAAGGCGGTGAACATACCGGTCATCGCCAGCCTGAACTGCACCGCCCCGGGCAGTTGGAGCGAGTACGCCACCCAGCTGGAGGGCGCCGGGGCCGACGCCCTGGAGGTGAACATCTACTCGGTGGGCGCCGACGCCTCCCTGACCGGCGAGGAGCTGGAGCGCCAATATCTGGAAATCGTCCGATCGGTGAAGGACGCGGTGAAGCTGCCGGTGGCCCTCAAGCTCTCGCCCTTCTTCACCTCGCTCGCCAACGCCGCGGCGCGCTTCGACCAGGCCGGGGTGAGCGCCCTGGTGCTGTTCAACCGCTTCCTGCAGCCGGACATCGACCTGGACCGCATGGCGCTGCAGAGCTCCATGCAGCTCAGCCACCCCGGCGAGATGCTCCTGTCGCTGCGCTGGATCGCCATCCTCCACGGCCGGGTCAAGGCCGACTTGGCCGCCTCCACCGGCGTCCACGACGCCGCCGGGGTGGTGAAGCAGCTCCTGGCCGGGGCCCAGGTGGTGCAGCTGGCGGCGGCGCTCCTCAAGAACGGCCTCGCCTACCTGGCCACGCTGCGCGAGGGGCTGGAGGACTGGATGGAGCGGGGCCGCTACAGCGAGGTGGCCGACTTCCGCGGCACGCTGTCGCAGAAGGAGGCCAAGGACCCGCGCGCCTTCGAGCGGGCCCAGTACGTGAACCTCATCCTCTCGCAGAACGCCTGAGGCCGGGGGCGTGAAGCGCGTCGTGCCGCTGGGCTCCTAGGCCGCGGGACCGGGCGTGCTGGCGCTGCTCCTCTTCCTGGTCGCCGGCGCCCCCGCGGAGGCGCCGCCCGCCCTCCCGCTGGGGGACGGCCGCTCCTGGCCCCTGGAGGTGCGAGTGGAGGTGGTCTCCCCGGAGGAGGAGCGGCGCCCCTTCCCGCCGCTCGACTGGCGGG
>DASRTO010000654.1:0-4327 GCA_035655915.1 Anaeromyxobacteraceae bacterium | reverse complement strand
ACGAGGGCAGCCCGCGGATACGGGCCGCCAACATGGAGCTCTTCACGGGCCTGGTGGTCTCGGGCGACGCCGCCGCCGAGCCCGGCTTCTTCGACGGGCCATTGACCGGGCGCGGCCTCTCGGCGGCGTGGCCGGTGGGGCCCTCCACCCGGGTGGTGGGGCGCGACGAGCCGGTGATCGTCGACTACACCGCCACCTTCCACGGCTACACCACCGACATGGCACGCGTCTTCGTGTGCGGGTCGCTCCGGGCCGAGCTCGGGCGCGGCATGGAGGCGGCGCTCTCCATCCAGGCCGCGGTGGCCCGGCGGCTCGCTCCCGGCGAGGTCCCGCAGGCCATCTGGGAGGAGGCCCGCACCATGGCCGAGTCGGCCGGCCTGGGGAAGCACTTCATGGGTCCCCCCGGCGACCAGTCCGGCTTCGTCGGCCACGGGGTGGGCCTCGAGCTCGACGAGCTGCCGGTGCTGGCCCCCGGCTTCACGGCGCCGCTCCAGGCCGGCCAGGTGGTGGCGGTCGAGCCCAAGTTCGTCTTCCCCGGCCTGGGGGCGGTGGGGGTCGAGAACAGCTGGGTGGTGGCCGATGGGGGCGGGGAGAAGCTGACCGTCCTGGCGGACGGAGCGGCGAGCGTCTGATGGCCGTGCCCGGCGGGCCGCAAGGGCCCGCCCCGCGAGCAATGCCCGCACGCGTGGATCCGGCGGCGCTGCCGGCGGGCCGCAACTGAAGGCTCGCGCCTACCGCTCCCCCCAGCGCAGCTTGGTGCGGAGGATCCCGAAGAAGTCGATCTTGGGGTTGCGCACCAGCAGCACCCGGTTCGGCGACTGCTTCACTTGCACCCGGTCGCCGCGCAAGACCGGCAGGCCGGGGCGGCCGTCCAGGGTGAGGAAGACCTCGGTGTCGTTCACCAGCAGGAGCTCGACGTCGCCGTCGTCGGGCACCACCAGCGGCCGCTGGGTGAGGGTGTGCGGGCAGATGGGGGCGATGATGACGCCCTCCATGGTGGGGTAGACGATGGGGCCGTTGGCGGCCAGCGCGTAGGCCGTGGACCCGGTGGGGGTGGCCACGATGACGCCGTCGGCCTTGTAGGTGGTGAGATACCCGCCGCGGTAGCGGGTGTCGAGCTCGCACATGCGCCCCAGCGCGCCCTTGGAGAGGACCACCTCGTTCAGGACCTCGCCCGACAGCGCCGGCGTGCGCTCCGCGCCCCGGTGCAGGTGGACGCCGAGCTTCAGGCGCTCGCTCACGGTGGCCTGGCCAGCCAGGACCATGTCCAGCGTCGGGTAGACCTCTCCGTGGGGCACCTCGGTCATGAAGCCCAGGCTGCCCATGTTGACGCCCAGGATGGGGGCGCGCCGCCCCCCGAGCAGCCAGGCCGCGTGCAAGAGCGTGCCGTCGCCGCCCAGCACCACCACCAGGTCGGCCTCGCGCGCCACCGCCGGCTCCTCGGTGAGTACCTCCCGGCCGTGGGAGCGGAAGTATTGCGCCACCGCCTCGGCGGTCTCGGTTGCCTGACGCGTCTTCTTGAAGACGATGCCGACCTTCTTCGGGACCGGGCAGGGGAGGCCGTCCATCCGGCGGATTATAGTGCAGGCGCATGGACCTCTTCGAACGGGCCCTGGACGGCGACGAGTCGGGCAAGCCCCTGGCCGAGCGGATGCGCCCCCGGCGCCTGGAGGACTTCGTGGGCCAGGAGCACGTCCTCGGCCCGGGGAGCGCGCTGCGCCGGGCCATCGAGGCAGACCAGGTCCCCTCGCTGGTGCTGTGGGGGCCGCCCGGCACCGGCAAGACCACCCTGGCGCGGGTGATCGCCGAGCGCACCGGCGCGTTCTTCGTCCCCTTCAGCGCCGTGCTGGGCGGGGTGAAGGAGATCCGCGAGATCGTCCAGGAGGCCCGCGAGCGGCGCAAGATGGAACGGCGCCGCACCATCCTCTTCGTCGACGAGATCCACCGCTTCAACAAGGCGCAGCAGGACGCCTTCCTGCCCCACGTCGAGGGCGGCACGCTGACCCTGATCGGCGCCACCACCGAGAACCCATCCTTCGAAATGAACGCGGCGCTGCTCTCCCGCTGCCGGGTGGTGACGCTGCGCCCCCTCACCGAGGAGGAGATCGCCCTGCTGGTGGACCGGGCCGCGGCCTCCCCGCACGGCCTGGGCGGGAAGGTCCGCGTGGCCCCGGAGGCGCGCGACCTCATGGCCCGCTACGCCTGGGGAGACGCCCGCCGGGCCCTGAACGCGCTGGAGGTGGCGGCCGCGGCGGTGGGGCTCGCCGGCCGCGACGCGGTCACGGCTCGCGACGCCGAAGAGGCCCTGCAGCACAAGGCCCTGCTCTACGACAAGGCGGGCGAGGAGCACTACAACGTCGTGAGCGCCTTCATCAAGTCGCTGCGCGGCTCGGACCCAGACGCCGCCGTCTACTACCTGACGCGCATGCTGGAGGCGGGCGAGGAGCCGCGCTTCCTGCTGCGGCGCATGGTGATCTTCGCCAGCGAGGACGTGGGGAACGCCGATCCCATGGCGCTCCTGGTGGCCACCGCCGCGCTGCAGGCGGTGGAGCTGGTGGGGCTGCCCGAGGGCGTCCTCAACATGTCGCAGGCCGCCATCTACCTGGCGCTGGCCCCGAAGTCCAACACCGCCCTCACCGCCTGGGCCAAGGCGCGGCGGCTGGTGAAGGAGAAGGGGCCGCTCCAGGTGCCCTTGAAGCTCCGCAACGCGCCCACCAAGCTCATGGAGGGGCTGGGGTACGGCGCCGGCTACCGCTACCCCCATGACTTCGAGGGTCACTACGCCCCGGAGGAGTACCTCCCCGACGAGATCCGCGGCGAGCGCATCGTCACGCTCTCCGGGAGCGGCCTGGAGAAGACGCTCGCCGAGCGGCTGGCGGCGCTGCGGCAAGGCAAGAAGTGAGGGCCGGGTGAAGCGCGCTCCCCGAGCCAGCCGCCCGTTCGCCCCATCGCCTCAAGCGGGCTTCAGCACCAGCCTGCCATAGGCGATGAAGGCGCAGATGGCGGCCACCACCAGCCAGTAGACGATGGGGCCGTACCCGGCGCTGCCGGAGTGAAGGTGCAACCCGGTGAAGAGCGCCATCTCCGCGGCGATGCAGGCCGCCGCGATGGGAGCCAGGATGGCCAGGGGCTTGTTGAATGCCGGGAGGACGAGGCCCAGGCTGCAGAGCAGCTCGACGACGCTCATCGCCAGCCAGACTCCGGGTGGAATGGCCTTCAGGGAAGGCATGGTCTGCCCCGGGGAATGGGAGAATTTCCACAAGGCGCCAGCGACGGTGTGCAGGGCGAGAAGGCCCTGGAGGATCCACAGGAGAATGTTCACGGTTCGGCTCCTTTGCAGACTCGACGAGGCATCGGCGCCTCGGGCCTCGAGGCCTCGCGCCATCAGGGCTCGGAGGCGTCGGGCGGCCGACCGGGGGCCCCGGCGCCGAGCTGCCTGGCGTACTCGGCGACCAGGCGCTGCCAGCCGCCGAACCTCATGGCCTCGGCGCCGACGATGCGTCCCATCGGGTCGCCGGCGAGGAGCCGCTCCAGGACGTCGAAGCAGACGTGCCAGCCCGCAGCGCCCCACGAGATGAAGCGGCGATCGATGCCGTGCCAGAGCGTGAGACGCGTGCCGCCGCCGAGCGGCTCGAGCTCCCACCGGAGTTCGTTGCCACCCCAGCTGTACTCGAGCAGCCTCGGCGCCTCGGCCCGCTTCACGGCGCTCTCGGAGACCTGCGGCGTCGGCGTCCCGGCCGTCGAGAGCCTCACCGGCCCCACGGCCGCCAGGCTCCGATCGGCGTCGAACGGCGCCCATTGGGACAGCTGCGCGGGATCGGTCAGCGCCTGCCAGACCAGCGCCGGCGGATGACGGAGATCCCGGACCAGGATGAGCGTCCACGCCTCGCCGTCCTTCCGGACCTCGGCTCCGCCGGCGGGGCCGGGCGCGTACCTCCCGCGGTCGCTCATCGGTTGCCTCCTTTCGCCGGCGCCGGCGCCATGCGATCGAGATGGCGTTCGAGCGCGTCGACCCGGGCCGCCCAGAAGCGCCGGAAAGGGGCGATCCAGGCGTCGACCTCCATGAGCGGCTCGGGCCGGATCCGATAGACGCGCCGCTGGGCCTCGACGCGCGACTCCACCAGGCCGGCCTCGCGCAGGACGCGGAGGTGCTTGGACACCGAGGTCTGAGGCATCCGCAGCCGGCGCTCGATCTCGCCGACGGATCGCTCCGACGACGCCAGCAGGCTGAGGATGGCCCGGCGGTTCGGCTCCGCGATGATGGCGAACGATGATTCCATGCCACGTATATACGTATATATTCATATGCCTGTCAAGCCACATGAGG
>DASRTO010000653.1:0-3859 GCA_035655915.1 Anaeromyxobacteraceae bacterium | reverse complement strand
GACCTTATCGCCGCCGAACGGGTTCACGGCGAAGGCGCCGGTGAAGACCCCCTCCTTGGGGGCCCCCTCGCCGGTGCGGTCGACCACGTCGGTCTTGCGCATCCGCTCCACGAAGGCCTGGACCTCGGCGCGGCGCGCCGGAAGGGTCACCTTCTCCACCAGCGGGTGCTCCGGCGCCAGCACCGCGTAGGTGCAACCGAAGATGGTGTCGAGGCGGGTGGTGAAGACGCGGACCTTCTCGGCAGAGCCGTCGACGCCGAAGTCCACCTCGGCGCCCACGCTCTTGCCGATCCAATTGCGCTGCATGGTGGTGATGCGCTCGGGCCACTCCGCGAGCCGGTCCAGCCCCTGGAGCAGCGAGTCGGCGTAGGCGGTGATGCGGAAAGCCCACTCCGGGATGACCTTGTCCACCACCGGCGAGCCGCAGCGCTCGCAGCGGTTGTCGTCCACCACCTGCTCGTTGGCGAGCACGGTGAGGCAGCCGGTGCACCAGTTGGCCGTGCCGGTGCGCCGGTAGACCAGGCCCCGCTCCAGCATCTTCAGGAAGAACCACTGGTTCCAGCGGTAGTACTCGGGGTCGCAGGTGGCGATCTCGCGGGCCCAGTCGAAGCTGTAGCCGAGCGTCTTGATGTCGGCGCGGAAGGCGTCGATGTTCTCGCGGGTGCGCTCGGCCGGGTGGCGCCCGTCCTTCAGGGCGGCGTTCTCGGCGGGCAGCCCCAGGGCGTCGAAGCCGATGGGGTGGAACACGTCGTGGCCCCGCATGCGGAGATGGCGGGCCAGCGCGTCGCCGATGGTGTAGACGCGGGCGTGCCCCATGTGCATGGCGCCGGAGGGATAGGGGAACATCTCCAGCACGTACCGCCTCTCGGCCTCGGGCCTGCGCCCGGCCTCGAAGACCTTGGCCTCGCTCCAGCGCTTCTGCCAGCGGGGCTCGACCGACCGGGGCTCGTATCGCTCGTTCATGGACATGGCGAGGGTCGCGATATTACCGCGAGTTCGCCCTTCCGCAGCGTTTCGCGCCGCGCCGCGTCGGCCGGGCATTCGAGAAAACAGTTGACCCCGCGCCCCGATGGGATTGACTAGCGGGCCAGAAAGCAGTCCGGCCTACCGCGGTACCTGCCTGGGAGGACACATGAAGAGGCTCGCAGTGATGGTGGCGGTCCTGGCCGCGACGCCGGCCTTCGCCACGAACGGCCTGCGCTTGACCGCTTTCAGCCCGCTCAACGCGTCCCTCGGCGGCGCCGGCGTCGCGTTCGGCATGGACTCGTCGGCGCTGGTGCTCAACCCGGCCACCATGGCCGACCTGGGCAGCCGGGTGGACTTCGGGGCGGCCTACTTCCCCACCACCATCAAGTACTCGGCCACCAGCAACTACATCGGCTCCGGCGTCCCGGCCCTGGAGGGGCTCGGCGCACTCCTCGTCAACCAGCCCAACGTCACGCAGACCAGCGACTTCCCGCCGGTGCCCATCCCGAACATCGGGGTCATCATCCCCCTCACCAAGGAGTGGCGACTGGGCCTCGGCATGGCCGCCGTCGCCGGCGCCGGCACCGACTACGCCGCGAACCTCTTCTCCAGCACCGTGCAGACGACCTACTTCAACTTCCGCTTCCCCATCGGCGTGTCCTGGCAGGTCATGGACATGCTGTCGGTGGGCGCGACGCTCAACGGGTCCTGGGCGCTCATGGGGTACTCGTTCGGCACGAGCTTCGGGTTCCCGCCGCACCCGGTGGCGTCCTCCTTCGGGGTCGGCGCGACCCTGGGCGCCAAGCTGAAGCCGCTGCCCATCCTGGCCATCGGCGCGGCCTGGGAGTCGCCGACCTGGTTCCAGCCATTCAAGTACAACATCGGCTGCGCCAACCCAGGCGGTGCCGTCCCGCCGGGCACCTTCCCCCAGTGCGGGCCGCTGGGCGTGCCCGGCGGCCGTGAGGAGCTCAAGATGGACCTGCCCTGGAACGCCTCGCTGGGCGTGGAGGTCGAGCTTCTGGACGGCATGCTCCTCCTCCTAGGCGACGCCCAGTACATCGCCTGGTCCACCACCCTGGGCCCGAACCAGCCGTCGTTCGTGAACAGCTCGGCCACGCTCACCACCCAGTACTTCCCCTTCAACGCCAACTGGGAGGACCAGTGGGTGTACAAGATCGGCGCCCAGCTGAAGGCGACCGACTGGCTCAAGATCCGCGCCGGGTTCAACTACGGCAAGGCGCCGCAGGATCCGGACCGGGCCTTCGAGAACATCGCCTTCCCGGCCTTCGTGGAGAGCCACGTCACGGTGGGCCTCGGACTCCAGCTGTCCTCGGCCGTGACCCTCAACCTGGCGAGCGTCATCGGCCTCGAGAACACCATCTCCGGCACGAGCCCGCTGCCAGATCTCGGGCCGCTGGTCGGGGCGCCTCCCTACCCCGCCCCCGGCTCGCTGCCCCCCGCCACCCTGAGCTACAAGTCGAGCAGCGCGGGCTATACCGTGGAGGCCGGCCTGTCGGTGACCTACTAGCCGCAGGTGGTACAGTCTCGGGGCGCCGGAGCCGACAGGCCCGGCGCCCTTCCTTTTCCAGGAGGACCGGCGGATGCGACTGATCACCGCGGCCCTGGCGCTGCTCGTGGCTGGGCCGGCGCTCGGCGCCAACGGCATGCGGGCCATCGGCTTCGGCCCGGTGCAGGTCGCCATGGGCGGCGTGGGCGTCGGGGCCTCTCTCGACGCCGGCACGGCGCTCTCCAGCCCGGCCGGGATGGCGGCCCTCGACGCCCGGGCCGACCTGGGCTTCGGCCTCACCGGCGCCTCGGTGGAGCAGGAGGCCGACTACAGCGGCATCGCCGTCGGCTACGTCGCCGACACCTCGAGCCGCGGGCCGGCGCTGGCGCCGGCCTTCGGGGTGGTGGTGCCGGTCGGGGCGGACTGGCGCCTGGGCTTCGGCGCCTACGGCGTCGCCTCCCTGGGCGCCGACTACCTCCACGGGATCGGCGGCGCGCCATCGCACGCCTCCTACGGGCTCATGCGGTACGCGCCCGCCGTCTCCTGGCGGGTCCTCGAGGGCCTGTCGGTGGGCGCGGCCCTAAATCTCATGTACGCCACCCTGGACGCGGGCCTCTTCGCGGTGGACCAGTTCAGCCTGGGGGGCTCGGCCTTCGGGATCGGCGCCACCTTCTCCGCCCGCTTCTCGCCCTCGCCGTGGCTCGACCTGGCGCTGGCCTTCGAGACCAAAGGCCTCTTCTCTGACTTCGAGTTCAACACGGTGGACGGAGCCGGCGCCGCGGTCCGGCGCGCCTCGACGCTGAACCAGCCCATGGTGGCGGCGCTCGGCGCCGGCGTCCGGCCTGTCCCGGCGCTGCTCGTCGCCGCCGACGTCCAGTGGATCGGCTGGTCCGGCGTCCTCGGGCCCGTGAGCAGTCTGCGCCTCGGCTGGCGGGACCAGGTGGTCCTGAAGCTCGGGGCCCAGCTGGAGCTGGCCGGGCTCCTCCTCCGGGCCGGCCTCGACTACGGCGCGTCACCGGTCGACGCGAACCTGGCCTTCGACATGATGTTCCCCGCCATCGCCGAGGCCCACCTCGCCCTGGGCCTGGGGGTGCCGCTCGGCCGGGCGGTGACCCTGAACCTCTGCGGCGTCTTCTCTCCCCGGACCACCGTCCAGGGCACCGACACCACCTCGTTCGGAGGCGCCGCCGTCCCCTTCCTGGTGCGGGCCGCGGGGTACGAGGTGCAGGCCGGGTTGGCCATCGCCTACTGACGGTAGGCTATCATGCGCGCGACCCCGCATCCGGAGGTGCGCGTGTATCCCCCCGTCTACGTCGCCGACGTCGCCCGCCACGAGGGCCAGGAGGTCACCCTCCACGGGTGGCTCCACGGCCGCCGCTCCTCCGG
>DASRTO010000652.1:0-4623 GCA_035655915.1 Anaeromyxobacteraceae bacterium | reverse complement strand
CCCTTCGCCTCCTACGCCCTGGAGAAGAAGCTGGCCCGGGACCCGAGCCGGTTCGGCCGCGGCGCCATCGAGGGCGTGGCCGGCCCCGAATCGGCCAACAACGCCGGGGCCCAGACCTCCTTCATCCCGCTGCTCACCCTGGGTATCCCGCCCAACGCGGTCATGGCTCTCATGGTGGGGGCCATGACCATCCACGGCATCGTCCCCGGGCCGCTGGTGATGAGCAAGAGCCCGACGCTCTTCTGGGGGATGATTGCCAGCATGTGGGTGGGGAACCTGATGTTGCTGATCATCAACCTGCCGCTCATCGGGATGTGGGTGCGCTTCCTCAAGGTCCCCTACCGGCTCATGTTCCCGGCCATCCTGGTGTTCTGCTGCATCGGCATCTACTCGGTGGGGAACTCCCCCTCCGACGTGGTGCTGGCGGCCTTCTTCGGCCTCGCCGGATACGGGCTGTCCAAGGTGGGCTTCGAGCCGGCCCCGCTGCTGCTGGGCTTCGTGCTGGGGCGGCTCATGGAGGAGAACCTGCGCCGGGCCCTGGTCATCGGCCGCGGCAACCTCGGCACCTTCGTGCAGCGCCCGGTGAGCGCCGTGATGCTGGCCGTCGGCCTGCTGGCGCTGCTGGCCGCGGTGCTGCCGGCGGTGCGCCGCCGCCGGGAGGAGGTCTTCACGGAGTGAGCAGGCAGGCTGGACGTCGCATCGGGAAGGAAACCACGCACCGGAGGAATCCATGAAGCGCCTCGCCATCCTCGTCACCGGCCTGCTGGCCGGCCCCGCCCTGGCCGCCTGGCCGGAGCGCCCCATCACCTTGACCGTGCCCTTCGCCGCCGGCGGGCCCACCGACGTCGTCGCCCGCATCGTGGGCGAGCACATGTCGCAGACGCTCGGGCAGCAGATCGTGGTGGAGAACGTGACCGGGGCCGGGGGCACCACCGGCATCACCCGGGCCTCCCAGGCCACCCCCGACGGCTACGCCCTCATGATGGGCCACATGGGCACGCACGGCGCCGCGCCGGCGGTCTACCCCAACCTCAAGTACGACCCCACCAAAGACTTCGCCCCGGTGGGCCTGGCGGCCGGCACGCCCATCCTCATCGTGGCCAAGAAGGACTTCCCGGCCAAGGACCTGAAGGAGTTCGTGGCCTACTTGAAGGCCAACGCCCGAAAGCTCAACGAGGCCCATGCCGGCGTCGGCTCGGTGAGCTGGACCACTTGCTCGCTGCTCTTCTCCATCGTGGGCGTCCAGGCGGCGCGGGTGGCCTACCGGGGCACCGGCCCGGCCCTGAACGACCTGGTCTCGGGGCAGGTGGACTTCATGTGCGACCAGATCGTGAACCTGGTGCCGCAGATCCAGGCCGGCACCATCCGGGCCTACGCCATCGCCACCCCGGAGCGCTCGCCGGCCATCCCCGAGGTGCCGACCACCAAGGAGGCGGGGCTGCCCGCCTACCAGGTCTCCGCCTGGAACGCGGTCTTCGCCCCCAAGGGGACGCCTCCCGCGGTGGTGGCCAAGCTCGCCGACGCCCTGTCCAAGGCGCTCGACGACCCGAACACGCGCAAGCGCCTGCTGGACCTCGGCGGGGACATCCCCGGCCCGGCCGGCCGCGGCCCCGAGGCCCTGCAGAAGCTGGTGACGAGCGAGGTGGCTCGCTGGAACTCGGTGATCAAGGCGATCGCCGCCAAGTAGGGCGGAGGCTTCACTCGCGCCCACCTGCTGCTTGACCGGCAAGGGCGAGGCGCGCTCAATTGCCGGCATGGCCATCCGCGTGGTCCGGCTCGGCTCCCCGCGCGTCCCAGGGGAGGGGCTCCGCATCGGAACCGTCCGGCGCCCGCCGCGGGGCGTGCCGAGGAGCGAGTTCGCCCGGCGCGACTACTACGACGTGTGGTTCCCGGATCTGGCCCCCAGCGCGGCCGCCGTCAGCCAGGGTCTCCGCGCCGCCTCGGACCGGGAGTGGGTCGCCTTCGCGCGGCGCTACCGCCGCGAGATGGCGGCCCCCGGACCGCGCCGGGCGCTGGAGCTGCTGGCGGCGCTCTCGCACCGGACCGACCTCTCGGTGGGCTGCTACTGCCAGGACGAGCGGCGCTGCCACCGCTCGGTCCTCCGGGAGCTGCTCCGCGGCCTGGGCGCCCGGCTCGCTTGACGAGACGACGTTCGCGTCATGCGATCGAGCCTCTGCTCCCGGAACGAGATCCACACGTCCTTGCCCGGTCGAGAAGGAGCTCCCGCTCGCGCGCGTTCTGCGCCAGCGAGGCGGCGCGCTCGAACTCGGCGCGAGCCTCCTCGGTGCGCCCGAGCTTCACGAGGAGGTCGCCACGGACGCTGGGCAGGTGGTGATACGACCGCAGAGCCGGCTCATCCACGAGTGCGTCGACGAGCTCGAGTCCCTCCGCGGGCCCGAGCGCCATCGACACGGCGACGGCGCGATTGAGCTGGACGACGGGAGACCGCGTGACCTCGACGAGGGCGTCGTACAGGGCGACGACCCGGGCCCAGTCCGTGTCCGCGGCCGTGCGCGCGCGGGCATGGCAGGCGGCGATGGCCGCCTGCAGCGAGTAGGGGCCGAGCGGCCGCGAGAGCGCTTCGGCCCGCGCCAGCGAGGCGAGACCCCGGCGCACCAGAAGGTGGTCCCAGCGGGAGCGGTCCTGGTCGAGAAGGAGGATCGGCTCGCCCGACGGGCCGACGCGGGCACGCAGGCGCGAGGCCTGGAGCTCCATCAGCGCCACGAGGCCGTGAACCTCCGCCTCTCCCGGAACGAGCTCGGCGAGAATGCGTCCCAGCCGGAGAGCGTCCTCGCACAGGTCGGGGCGCGTCCAGTCATCGCCTCGGGTCGCGGCGTACCCCTCGTTGAAGATGAGGTAGATGACCTCGAGGCTCGAGCCGAGGCGAGCGGCGAGATCCTCGCCCCGCGGCACCTCGAACGGGACGCGCGCTTCGGCCAGGGTCCGCTTCGCCCGCACGATCCTCTGGGCAATCGTCGGCTCCGCCACCAGGAAGGCCCTGGCGATCTCGTCCGTGGTGAGCCCTCCGAGCAGGCGCAGCGTGAGCGCGGCGCGCGCCTCGGTCGACAGCAGCGGGTGGCACGCGACGAGGATGAGCCGCAAGAGGTCGTCTCCGACGTCTTCGTCGATGGCAGTCTCGATGTCGGGAACGGCCAGCGGCGCCGCGGCCGACGCGTCACCCTCGATGGCGCCGTGGGCGCGTTCGCGCATCTGCCGCCGGCGGAGCTGGTCGATGGCGCGGTTCTTCGCCGTCGCCATGAGCCATGCGCCCGGGTTCTCGGGGATCCCGGTCTCCGGCCACCGCTCGAGGGCCGTGACGAGCGCCTCCTGTGCGAGGTCCTCGGCGAGTCCGACGTCGCGCACCATGCGGACCAGGCCACCGATCAGCCGCCCGGACTCGATCCGCCAGACGGCCTCGATGGTCCTGCGCGTGGCTCCTCGATTCTCACCGCTCACGCGCCCACACCATTTCGCTCACGACTTCCGCTGCCGCTCGACCTCGGCGCGCAACCGCTCTTCCTTGGCACGCAGCTCCGGGGTGAGCTCCTTGCCGAAGTCCTCTGGCTCGAAGATCGGGCGAATGGTCACCTCGACGCCGCCGTCGAACGGCGCACGCTTGAGCCACTCGACCGCCTCCTCGATCGACTTGACCTGCCAGATCCAGTAGCCGGCGACGAGCTCCTTCGACTCGGCGAAGGGTCCGTCGATGACGGTGCGCTTCGAGCCTTCGAACTTGACTCGCTTCGCCTTCGAGGTCGGCGTCAGCCCCTGGCCGTCGAGCATGACGCCCGCCTTCACCAGCGCCTCGTTGAACTTCATCATCTTCGCGATGAGCTCCTGGCTCGGCATCACGCCGGCCTCGGAGTTCTTGTCTGCGGGCACGAACACCATCACGCGCATGGGTCTCTCTCCTCTTGGTTCGGGAACGAATGGCGCCCTTCTCGTGCGCTACGGGCCCACGCCGGGGTCGAACATCGGCCGCACCTCGGACTCACCTTCGAATCCAGGCCAGTACTTGCGGTGCAGTTCCATGAACTCGGTTGCGATCCGGATCGCCTCGGCCCTCGAGTCCGCTTTCAGGATCGCCCAGCCGCCGATGACCTCCTTGCTCTCGGAGAAGGGGCCGTCGGTCACGGTGATCTTGCCGCTGGCGAGCCGAACGCGGACGCCGTCCTTGCTCGGCAAGAGGCCGCCCGTGTCGACGAGCGTGCCCTCCCGGCGCGACTTCTCGATGAAGCTGCCCATCGCCTCCATCAATGCGGGCGGCGGCTGGGTCTTGCGATACGACTCGGAGCTGCGGATGAATGACAGGTACTTCATGGCTCCTCCTTGCTGTTCCGATCAGGCGACGAGTGAGCCCGGACCGGATCGACACGCCGTCGGCGTTCTTCTTCGCCGGAAGTCGTCCCACGAAAGAGGCTGCTTATTCGAGTGGTTACGTGGCCGCAACCGGGAAGCCGAGAAATATTCCTGATCGCGGCAGTCGCTTGCCGCGAGCCCACCGAGGTAGGTCGGGGGGCTCGTCCCCCCAGGTAGGGCGGGGGCTCGTCCCCCGCCGGTGGCACACGGCGACGAGGGCGCAAGGCCCCTCCCCACGGGATCGTGGCAACCGGGTACGGCCCT
>DASRTO010000651.1:0-3447 GCA_035655915.1 Anaeromyxobacteraceae bacterium | reverse complement strand
CCGTGAACGTGGAGGTGCCGACCGCAGTGGGCGTGCCGGAAACGGCGCCGGTGGAGCCCAAGGCCAGGCCGGCCGGAAGCGTCCCCGAGGCCAGGCTCCAGGAATAGGGCGTGGTCCCGCCGCTCGCGGCCAGCGTGGCCGTGTAAGCGACGTTGATCGTCGCGTCGGCGAGGGAAGCGGTGGTCACCGCCAGGGGGTCGACCACGGTGATGGAGAGGTCCTTCATCGCCGAGAGTTGCGGCGACGAGGCGTCGGCGACCCGGACCGTGAACGACGAGGAGCCGGCCGCCGCGGGCGTGCCCGAGATGATCCCGGTGGCGGCCGCGAGCGAGAGACCGGCCGGGAGCGAGCCCGCCGAGACGCTCCAGCTGTAGGGCGTGGTCCCCCCGCTGGCCGAGAGGGTCGCGCTGTAGGCGACCCCGGTGGTGCCCCAGGGGAGCGACGAGGTACTCACGCCGGGCGGAGTCGGCGGCGTCGGCTCCTCCTTGCCGCCGCCACCGCAGGCCGTGAGGAGCAGCGCCAACAGCAATGACGGCAACCCGCGCCATTTCTCGTTCATGGAATCCCCCTGCCGTGTGACCCGTGCGGTCCGCTTTCCACAAAGTGAACGAAGAAGCAGTTTGCCAGAGCGCTCGGAGGGCGCCGCGGCCGACTTGGGTCGAACCAAACCGGGGCGACTCCGAAGGGCGGTGTCGGGGCCTCGTCCCGTCCCCGGCTCGTGGGACAGGCGGCACCCTCACGCCGGCGGCAGCTGGCCAGGGGAGGGCCTGGCTCGAGCCGACGGTTGCTACCAGTCGCCGGCCACGTCGGGCGCGGAAGCCCGGGGCTCCAGCATCAGGGCGCCCTGGGCGCAGGCAGACCGGCAGGTGCCGCATCCCCAGCAGGCGCTCCGATCGAGCGCCACTCGCCCGCCCGGCCCCCGCCGCATGGCCCCGAAGGGGCAGCGGGGGATGCACTCGCCGCACGCCTTGCAGCGCGCCTGGTCCCGGCGGGCCACGTCCTCCCCCTTCCACATGATGCGGACCCGGCCACGGAGCTGGATCTTCATGGCCATGCAGCCGCTCGGCAAGTCGCAGTTGCAGATGGCGGCGATGAAGGGGGTCCGGAAGGTCCAGGCGGTGTGACACAGCCCGCGCTCCTCGGCCCGCCGCAGCAGCGCCAGGGCCTCGGCCTTGTCCAGGCGCTCGAACCCCTGGGCGCGCGGCCCCCCGGCGTAGCCGCGGAAGCACTCGGCCAGGAGCTGGCCGTGGGGCGCCACCGTCATCACCAGGCACAGGGACTCAGCGTCCGAGCCCGGCCGCATGGCGCCCCGGCAGACGCAGGGGAGGCGCGTCACCTCGGTGGCCAGGTCCAGGATGCGGGCGCATTCCTCCAGCGGCACCGGCTGGCCGAAATGGTCCCGCTGCAGGGAGGCCGAGGCGCGGGCGGCGGCGCCCTCCCGGAGCGGTCGCGGCAGGAAGCGCAGGGCGGCCAGCCCGGCGTTGATGGTGCGCCGGTTGCGCTCGAAGCCCTGGACGAAGTCCACCATGTAGCCGCGGCGACGGAGGTCGGACTCGAGGTCGAAGGCGTAGTTGCAGGCGTTCAGGTACCAGCGCTTTCCGTCACCGTGGGTGGCGCAGAAGGTGCACATGGGGCCCCCTATCCCATGGCGTCGTAGCGGGCGAAGCTCATGGTGAAGACCGCCCGCCCCTGGGTGAGGGAGCGCAGCTCGGTGGCGTACCCGAACATCCGCTGCAGGGCCGCCTCGGCCTCGATCACCTTGGTGGGCCCGCGGTCGGCCACATCCAGGATGGCGCCGCGCCGCCGGTCGAGGCTGCCCAGCACCTCGCCCAGGCTCTCGGCCGGCGCCACGACTTCGAGGCGCATCACCGGCTGCAGCAGAACCGGGCGGGCCCGGGCGGCGGCGGCCCGCACCGCCTCGGCGGTGGCGACTTTGTAGGCGAAGGGGCGCGAGGCCCCCTCCCGCCAGGCGGCGCCGGCGAGGATCACCTCCACGTCCTGCAGCGGGAAGCCCTGCAGGGCGCCGGCCTCGGCCGCCTCGCGCGCCCCCTGCTCCACCATCTCCAGGGTCTCGCCGCGCAGGAAGGGGAGCCCGGCCGCCTCGGGCGCCAGCCGGAAGCGGAAGCCGGCCCCGCGCGGGAGGGGGGCCACCCGCACCGAGACCTCCCCGAAGATCTCCTCCTCCTCCAGCTTGCGCTCGAAGCGCCCCTGGCCCTCGGCCTCGGCGGTGAGGGTCTCCCGCAAGAGCACCTGGGGCTGCCCGGTCCGCACCGGGATGCCGAACTCGCGGCGCAGCCGCTCGGCTACGATCTCGAGGTGCAGCTCCCCCTGGCCCGAGACCAGGAGCTGGCCGGTCTCCTTGTCCTCGCCGAAGCGGAAGCTCGGGTCCTCGTCGGCCACCCGCGCCAGGGCTTCGAGCAGCAGGTCCCGCTCCCGGAGCGAGGCGGTCTCGATGGCCTGGGAGATGACCGGCTCGTAGCCGCCGATGCGCTCCAGGAGTAACGGGTGACCCGGGGCGGTCAGGGTGTCGCCGGTGCGGGTGTCCTTGAGCCCCATGGCGGCGAAGATCTGGCCGGCGGCCAGGGCCGGCACCCGCTTCTTCTGCACCGCGTGCATGAGCAGGAGCCGCGACACCCTCTCCTCCCTGCGCTGGCTGGCGTTCCAGAGGGGGTCTCCCTCGGCCAGGCGCCCAGAGTAGAGGCGCAGGAAGACGAAACGCCGCTTCTCGTCGAGCAGGGAGACCTTGAAGGCCAGCGCCAGCACCGGGGCCCGCTCGTCCACGGCGCGGGTCTCGGCGGCGCCGGTGTCCGGGTTCACCCCCGCGGGCGGGGCCACGTCGAGGGGGGAGGGGAGGTAGTCGCAGGCGGCGTCGAGCACCTGGGGGATGCCTCGGTTGCGGAGCGCCGAGCCGCACAGGACCGGCACGAAGCGACCGGTGAGCGTGGCGCGGCGCAGCGCCGCCTTGAGCGCAGCCTCGTCGAGGTCCCGGTCGGAGAGCACCGCCTCGGCGGCGGCGTCGTCCACGTCGGCCAGGACCTCCACCAGCGCCCGGCGGTCGGCCTCGCCCTCGCGGGAGAGCCCCGGCTCCACCGAGAAGGCCCTGGGGTCGTCCGGGTTCTGGAAGCGCAGGAGAGCGCGGGCCACCAGGTCCTCGAACCCCTCGAAGGCGGACTCGGCGCCGATGGGGCGGTGCAGTGCCGCGATCTTCTGGTCCGGGAAGTGGCGCCGCATCGAGGCCAGGGTCATGGCGAAGTCCGCGCCTAGCCGATCCATCTTGTTGGCGAAGGCGATGCGCGGCACCCGGTAGCGGTCGGCCTGGCGCCACACCGTCTCGCTCTGGGGCTCGACCCCGTTGGCGGCGTCGAAGACCGCCACCGCCCCGTCCAGGACCCGGAGCGAGCGCTCCACCTCGATGGTGAAGTCCACGTGGCCGGGGGTGTCGATGAG
>DASRTO010000650.1:0-10079 GCA_035655915.1 Anaeromyxobacteraceae bacterium | reverse complement strand
GTTGGGCCGAGGCGCGGGGGGTCGGGCCTGGGGACCGGGTCCGCCTCGAGAACGTGCCGCTCAAGAAATTCGAGTAGGGGTGGGGCGGGGGCTCGTCCCCCGCCGAAAGGCGGCTCACGGCTTCTTGAGCAGGTTCTGGGTGACCACCGGCCCCAGGCTCCGCTGCATGAGCTCCTCCACCACCTGTTCGAAGGCCTGGCGGTCGGCCTCGGCGGCCCACACGAAGCGGATCCCCATGCCGGCGTCCTCGCCGGACGGGCTGGCGTGCACCACGTCGCCGTTGAGCTCGAAGGGGAGCGGGCGGCCGGGGACGGTGAGCCGGAAGAGGAAGCGCGTACCCACCGGCAGGGGCTTGCGGGTCTTGATGAAGGTCCCGCCCTTGGAGATGTTCTTGGTGTAGTCGGCGAAGAAGCTGTTCAGCTTCTTGTAGTCCACCTTGAGCTCGATGGGCGCCCGGGCGTGCTCGCGCTGGTCGGCCATGGACCCTTCATGCTATCGCGGGGGTTGCCTTGGTTGGTAGTGGCGCACTCCCCCTTTCCGGGCGGGCCCTGGCCGCGGCTGCGGCCGGCGCCGCGGCGCTGGGCCTGCTGGCGAGCGCCCTGCCGCTGCTGGCGGTGCCGGGCTGGGAGCTGGGCGAGCTGGCGGCCTTCCTGGGGGCGGCCGCCGCGGCGCCCCTGGGCATCGCCGCCGCCCGCCGGGAGCTGGCCGGCGCGTCCCCCTCGGCCGTGCGCGCTGCCGCCGGGGCGGCCGCGGCGACGGCGTTGCTGCAGGCGGCCCTGTGCGCGCCGGCCTTCGCCCGGGCTGCCCTCTCCCCGTGCAGCGCCACCGCCGGCGCCGCCTTCGTGCCGCTCCTGGGGCTGCCCACCGCGCTGGCCGGCTCGGCCCTGGGCGTGGCGGCCGGGCTGGCGGGGCGGGGCCGCCGCCTGCGGGGCGCCCTGCTCTACGCCGCCGCGGCGCTGGCCTCTCTCTCGGCGTCGCTCCTCGCCGCCTGGGCCGGGCCGGCGGCCTACGTCCTCGACCACCTCCTCGGCGAGTGGCCCGGCCCGATCTACGACGAGGCCCTGGAGGTGGACGGCCGGCTCCTGCTGTTCCGCCTGGCGACCCTGGCCTGGGCGGCGGCGCTGGCGGCGGCGGCCGAGCTGGGGCTGCGGCTGGCCCGCCGCCGCCCGTCTCGCGCCCCGGCGGCCGCGCTGGCCCTTTCGCTGCTCCTCTTCGGCGGCGCGCACGCCTGGCTCCTCCTCAGCGGCGAGCTCGCCACCCGCTGGTCGATCGCCGCCGAGCTCGGCGGGCGCCGCAACGGGGAGCGCTGCGACCTCCTCTACCCCGTGGAGAAGCCGCCCTGGGAAGCCGAGCGCCTGGCCCGCGACTGCGAGTTCGAGGCCGACGACGTGGCGGCGGCGTTGGGGATCGAGCACCCGCCGCGCGTCACCGTGTTCCTCTACCGCGACGCCGCCGAGAAGCGGCGCCTGGTCGGCGCCGGATCCACCGACTACACCAAGCCCTGGCTCCACGAGGTGCACCTCACCGACGCCCCGGCGCCCCTTCCCTCGCTGCGGCACGAGCTCACCCACGCCCTGGCCGCCTCCTTCGCCCGCGGGCCGCTCCGGGTCCCGGCGCGCTGGCTGGTCCGGGTGCGGGCCGGCCTGGTGGAGGGGCTGGCGGTGGCGGTCGACCTGCCGCGGGGCGAGTGGACGGTCCACCAATGGACCCGCGCCATGCGCGACCTGGGGCTCATGCCGAGGATCGCCGGGCTGCTCGGCCCGGCCGGCTTCCTCTCCGCCCCCAAGGCCAGGGCCTACGCGGCGGCGGGGAGCTTCCTGGCCTTCCTGCTCCGGCGATACGGGGCGGCGCCGGTGCGGCGCCTCTACGCCGGCGACTCCTTCGAGGCCGCCTTCGGCCGGCCGCTCCCGGCGCTGGCGGGCGAGTGGTCGGCCTTCCTCGACGGCGTGGCGGTCCCAGACCGGCTGCGCGCCGCCGCCGAGGCCCGCTTCCGCGGCGAGAGCCTGCTCGTCCGGCGCTGCGCCCGGGAGGTGGCGGGGCTCAGGGCTCGCGCCGCCCGGGCGGCCGGGCGGGGCCGCGCCGCCGAGGCCGCCGCCACCTGGCGCCGCGCCTCGGAGATCTCCGGCGACCCGGCGGACCTGCTCCCCGCCGCCGAGGCCCTGCGCCGCGCCGGCGATGTGGCAGCGGCCCGGCGCACCCTGGACCGGGCGCTCTCTGCTCCCGGGAGCGGCCGGCCGGCGCTACGGGGAGCGATCCTCGGCGCGCTGGGCGACCTGGACTGGCTGGCTGGACAACGGCCCGCCGCCGCGACCCGCTACCGGGAGGCGCTGTCGCAGGACCCCGAGCGCGCCGCCGCCCGGCTGCTCCAGGCCAAGCTCGGCGCCCTGGAGGAGCCCGGGCTCGAGGCCGCGGCCGCGCCCTGGCTGCTCGGGCGCGGCGACCCGGCGGTGGCGCTGGCGCGCCTGGCCCGATCGCGGGCGCCCCTGGCCGAGTACCTGGCCGGCCGGGCCCTGCTGGCCCGGGGCGCCCCGCGCCTGGCGCTGCCTTGCCTCTCGCGGGCCCTGGCCGGCCCGCTACCCTCGCCGGACTTCGAGTTCGAGGCCCGCCGGCTGGCCGCCGACGCCCGCTGCGCCTCGGGCGACCTCCGGGGCGGCGCGGCGGCCTTCGCTGCCCTGGCCCGTTCCGCCGTGGGCGAGGCCGATCGGGAGCGGGCCCTGTGGGCGGCCCGGCGCTGCGACCTGGAGCGGGCGCGCTGGGGGGCCCCGCCGGAGGCGCCCGCCGACTGGCCACCGGGGGCGCCCTGACTCGACTCAGCGCCGCCGCAGCCGCTCCAGGGCCGTGAGCGGGCCGCGCGCCCCGGCCCGCAGCAGCCAGGAGGCCACCTGGAACCCGCCCAGCGCCAGCACCCGCAGGTAGCCCCGCCGCAGCAGGCGCGGCGTCGAGGCGTGCAGCCGCACCCGGATACCGAGCGCCGGGTCGCGGGACAGCACCAGCTGAAAGAAGGCCACTCCCAGGCCGCCTACCCCGCCCTCGCCGGTGGTGAGGCGCCGCACCGCCTCGGGGGGCATCGCCAGCGTGAAGTCCGGGTCGCGGGCCTGCCCGGGGAGGATCTCCGGTGTCCCCGAGGCCATGGTGAAGCGGGCCGGCTCGCCGCCGAGGTCCAGGCCCACCTCGGCCTCCCGCGCCAGGGGGCGGGTGGCGCGGCGGGCCGCCGGGGCGGTCCGGAAGAAGGTCCGCAGGGCCTCGAGGCTCTCCCCCGGCCCGCCGGGAATGCCCGGCGCCCCTCTCGCATTGACTCGTGCGGCCACCCGCGCTTTATAGAGCATCGCCATGAGCCGCCGCTATGCGACCCTGCTCGTCCTCGCCGCCGCCGCGGCGTGCACCAAGAAGATCCCGGGAACCGACATCGACGACACGCGCGACCACCGCGCCATCGTCGAGGTCATCGACGCCTACCGCAAGGCCTTCGAGGCGCGGGACGCCGCCGCGGCCATGGCGCTGGTGTCGGCCGACTACTTCGACGACGCCGGGACCGCCGACCCCACCGACGACCTCGACCGCGTCGAGCTGGCCAAGGTGCTCCCCGAGACGCTGGCGCGCCTGCCGGCGCTGAAGCTGGAACTGGCGGTCACCCGCATCGACGTCGCCGGCGACAAGGCGTCGGCCTACCTGTTCCACGACACGCGCTACCGGGTGGCCACCCCCCGCGGCGAGATCCCCAAGCGCGACGCCGACACCTCGCGTATGACCTTCCGGCGCGAGAACGGCTTCTGGAAGATCGCCTCGGGGCTGTAGGGCGGGGGCTCGTCCCCCGCCAGGCGAGCGCGGGCTGTAGGGCGGGGGCTCGTCCCCCGCCAGGCTACGCCCCGAGCAGCGCCGCGAACCCGGCCTCGCCCATGTCCCGCAGCGCCTGCAGCCGGTCGCGGTAGCGGCTCCAGTCCTTCCAGGCGAGCCGGTCCTCGCCCAGCTCGGCCAGGTGGAAGGCGTGGATGCGCGAGGCGGTGTAGCGCAGCGCCACGTAGCGGGCGAAGGAGTAGAGCGCGGCCCGGGTCTCCGGGTCGAGGGCGGCCCGGCCCCGGTAGCCCTGGAGCAGCGCCCGGGTCCGGTCGGGCTGGAACCGGTCGGTGTAGCACCAGGCGTTGAGCCCCACCGCCAGGTCCCAGGCGAACGCGTCGGTGCAGGCCATCTCCCAGTCCAGCACCGCGCTCACGGCGGCGCCGCTCCAGAGCACGTTGTCGATGAAGAGGTCGCCGTGGACCAGCCCGCCCGGGGCCGCCGGCAGGGCGGCCGCCCGCGCCAGCTCGTCGTGGAGCATGGGCAGCGCCGCCACCACCGCCTCGTCGCCGCCGCCGTCCGGGCCCAGCTCGTCGAGCCAGGGCCCCACCCGCTCCGGCCCGTAGGGGTTCCGCCGCCGCGGGGCGAAGCCCGGGGCCAGGGCGTGCAGCCAGCCCAGCTGCTCGCCCACCCGCCGCACGTGCTCGAGCCCCACCGCCTCCCGCGCCAGCTCCTCGCCCGGGCAGAAGGCGAAGAGCATGGCCTGCCGCCCCCGCGCCCGCACGAAGGCCAGGCCGTCGATGGCCAGCAGCAGCCGCGCCGAGGGGTAGCCGGCCGCCTCCAGGAAGCGGAGCACGCCGGTCTCGAACTCCACGTCCTCGTCGGTCTTCCCCTCGTTGAGCCGGAGGAAGAGGCGCCGCCCGCCGGCCCACAGGTGGTAGTTGGTGTTGACGCTCCCCTTGGGCTCGGGGGCGTGGCGCTCCGGAGGGGGCAGCCCGTAGCGGGCGGTCACTTCGCCCAGCTCCTCCGCGGTGAGGGGGGTGTAGAGGGCCATGGCTCTACCGGGGGCCCGCCAGCGCCTCGGCCAGGGAGATGGGGCGGCGCGAGGCCGAGACCACCTTCCAGTCGCCATCCTCCCGCTCCAGCCGGCAGGCGAGGCGGCTGGCGCTGGCCTGCTCCGGGAGCAGGTCGGAGAGGCGCGCCCCCTTCCCGCTGCGCGCCAGCACCACGTCCACCACCGCCTCGGCGGCGTCCCCTTCGACTCGCACTCGCGTCCCGGCCACCGTCACCGACACCCACTCGCCGCGGAGGACGTGGGCCAGCAAGAGCTGTTTCACACCGCGCCGATCCAGCCCCTCGCCGCGGTAGCGCTCCGAGACCGCCTCCACCGCCTCGCCGACGCGCTTCTCCTCCACGGCCCGGGCGGCCGCGAGGAACAGGGTGGCGATGCGCTCCTCGTCGCCGGGGGGCTCCCGCCAGGGACGCCACAGGCCGAGCCCCACGGCGGCGGCCAGCGCGGCGGCGGCGACGGCGAGGACGGCGCGGCGGGACACGGGCCGCTAGAGTAGACTTCGGACGTGAGCCGGGACAAGGACCACATCGCGCTCTCCGACCAGCACAACTCCCGGGGGATCGAGCTGGCGGATCGGGGGTGGCTCGACGAGGCCATCCGCGAGTTCCAGAAGGCCATCGAGCTGGATCCCCGCTCGGCCCACGCCCACGACAACCTGGCCACCGTCTATTCCGAGAAGCAGCTCCACCGGGAGGCGTTGCGCGAGTACCTCACCGCCATCGAGCTCGAGCCGGACAGCGCCACCGCCCGCCACAACCTGGCCTGCTTCCTGGCCACCCACGGGGTGGACATGGCCGTGGCCGAGTACCAGGAGGCCATCCGGCTCGACCCGGAGTACCCCGACGCCCACCTGAACCTGGGCCTCACCTACTCCGACCAGGGCCAGGTCCCCGAGGCCATGAAGGCCCTGGAGATGGCCGCCTCGCTGGCCCCCAAGGACCCCGTCCCCCGCCACGAGCTGGCGGCGCTCCTCATGGACCAGGGGGACTACCGGGCCGCCATCCGGCACCTCAAGGAGGCGGTCCGGCTCGAGCCCTCGAGCTTCGAGGCCTGGATCGACCTCGGCGTCTGCTACGCCCAGAAGGGCTTCTACTCCGAGGCGGAGCGGGCCTACGGCCGGGCCGCGGAGCGCAAGGCCGACGACCTGCACCTCCAGTACCACCGGGCCGCCCTCTACGCCCGCTGGGGGAAGCGGGAGGAGTCCCTGGCGGCGCTGCGCCTGGCCATGGCCCAGGAGCCGGAGACGGTGCGCGGCTGGCTGGCCTCCGACCCCATGTTCGAGGGGCTGACCCGGGATCCCGAGTTCCGCTCCCTCGCCCGCGGCTGAGTTCCTCTGCTAGTGTCGGGAGATGGCCGAGCTCGCCTTCTTCCGGCACGGGGAGGAGCTTCTCCGCGTGCCCCTCTCCGACCGCACCACCTTCGGGCGCGGGGCCGAGTGCGACGTGGTGCTCCCCGACCCGTCGGTGTCGCGGGTGCAGGCGGTGGTGGAGCGGCGCGGCCAGGGCTTCCACCTCCTCGACCGCTCCGGCCGCGGCACGCGGGTGGGGGGCGCCGAGGTGGCGGAGGCGGCGCTGGCCGACGGCGCCGAGATCGCCTTCGGCGCCTGGCGGGCCCTCTTCCGGGCCGCGCCCCCGGGCGAGGCCGAGGCCACCCGGGCCGGGGGAGAAACCGAGGTGCGAAAGGGCGCGGCCGAGGCCCCGCAGCCGGCCCGGCTGCGGGTGCGGGAGCGAGGCCGCGAGCGGGTGGTGCCGCTCCCGGCCGCGGGCCTGTCGGCGGGGAGCGACCCCGGGAACGGCCTCGTGCTCGACGACCCCTTCGTCTCGGGCCGCCACCTGCGCCTGGAGCCCCGCGGGGCCCGCTGGCAGGTGACCGACCTCGGCTCCACCAACGGGACCTTCCTCTCCGGGGTGCGGGTGATGCAGGCCGAGCTGCCGCCGGCGCTGCCGCTCTCGCTCGGCGACTGCCAGCTCACCCTGGAGGTGGGCCCTCCGCGCCCGGGGCGCCCCTCGGTCTTCGAGGGCATGTACTCGGCCGACCCGGCCATGCGGCAGGTCTTCGACCTCCTGGAGCGGGTGGCGGCGGCGGAGGTGCCGGTCACCATCCTCGGCGAGACCGGCACCGGCAAGGAGCTGGTGGCCCGGGCGCTCCACGCCCGCTCGGCCCGGCGCGAGGCCGCCTTCGTCCCGGTGAACTGCTCCGCCATCGCCGAGACGCTCATCGAGTCGGAGCTGTTCGGCCACGAGAAGGGGGCCTTCAGCGGCGCCGACCGCCTGCGCAAGGGGGCCTTCGAGGAGGCCCACCGCGGCACCATCTTCCTCGACGAGGTCGGCGAGCTGCCCCTCGACCTGCAGCCCAAGCTCCTGCGCGCGCTGGAGCAGGGCGAGGTGAAGCGCGTCGGCGCCTCCCGCCCCATCCAGGTGGACGTGCGCATCGTGGCCGCCACCCACCGCGACCTGCGGGCCGCGGTGCGGGCGGGCCGGTTCCGCGAGGACCTGTACTACCGGCTGTGCGTCGTGCCCGTGTCCATCCCGCCGCTGCGGCAGCGGAAGGGCGACGTCCGCTCCCTGGCGACCCGCTTCCTGGAGGCCGCCGCGCCGCGCGGGCTCTCGCTCGGCTGGAGCGAGGAGGCGCTCCAGAAGCTGGAGGGCTACGACTGGCCCGGCAACATCCGGCAACTGCGCAACGTCACCCAGCGGGCGCTGCTCTTCCGCGGCGAGGGGCTCTCGGTGCCCGAGTCGGCGGTGATCCTCGAGGACACCCGCGGCCCCTCGAGCGGCTCGGGCGACGACGCCACCCTCTACCTGCCCGGCCTCACCATGGAGGACATCGAGCGCGAGGCCATCCGCCTCTCGCTGCGGCGCCACAAGGGACGGCGCTCGGCGGTGGTGAAGGAGCTGCGGATCGCCAAGAGCACGGTCATGAAGCGCATCGGCCAGTGGGGCTTGCAGCAGGAGGGACGGGCCGGCGGCGCGCCCGAGCCCGAGGACGAAGAGTAGGGGGCGCCGATTCCGGCTCACCGCCTCGGCCGCCGCAACCGCGCGCGGTTCAGCTCGTCGAGGAGCTGGCCCAGCCGGAGGCCGCGGTCGTTGAGCACGCCCTCGGGCGTGAACCCGGTGGCCACCATCTCGTCGGTGAGCGCCTGGCACACCACGTCGAGGTCGCCCTCCGGCTCCGCGCTGGGATCCGGCGCGGCCGCCACCCGCCGGAGCCCGGGCGCCCGGAGGCGGGTCACCTCGTCGAGCAGCCTCCGGAGCGTCTCGTCGAGGGCCATCGACACCTCCGGCGCGAAGGCCTGGCCGAACGGGGCCAGGCCGGAGCGCGAGGGGGGACCGGGGGGCGGAGCGAAACGGCCACGTCACCGCCTCGGAGGCGGTCGCGCGCAGCCTCCCGGTGTGAAAGCGCGGCTCACTTCTTCGCGGGCGGGGCCTTCTTCCTCGGCGCGGGCCAGAGCTCCGCCAGCCTGGCCCTGGCCTTCTGCGCCGCGGTGGTTCTGGGGAAGCGGCTCACCACGTCCTGGAAGATGGCCTTGGCGTCGTCCTTGAGCCCGAGGGCCACCATGGCGTCGCCGGTGCGCAGCAGCGAGTCGGGGGCCTTGTCGGAGCGCGGGAAGTCCTGCACCACCTTGCCGTAGGACAGCACCGCCTCCCGGTAGCGCTTGTCGCCGTAGGCGATCTCGCCCAGGCGAAACCAGGCGTCGGCGGCCCGCGGGTCGCTGGGCCACTTCTTCACGTACTCCTCGTACAGCTCGCGGGCCACGCCCCGCTCGCCGGCCTGCTCCTGCTTCTGCGCCAACGCGAAGAAGGACCCCTTGTCGCCGGGGCGTTTGAGCTCGGCGGCCTTCTTCCTGGCCTCGTACTCCGCCAGGGCCCCGGCGCCCTTCAAGGCGGCAAAGCGCCCCTCCACGTCGCTCTTCAGGGCCGCGGTGGCCTGCTCCAGGAGGTCGAGCCGGTGCTGCTCCTCCTCCAGCCGGCCGCGCAGCCTCCGCATCTCCTCGGCCGCCCGGTCCTGGTTCACGGCCAGGTCGGCGCCGGTGCGGTGGGCGGTGGCGTTGAGCTCGTCGAGCTTCTTCTGCACCTCGGCGATCTTGGCGTCCACCGTGGCCACCCGCTCCCGCACCACTGCCCGCTGCTCCTCGAGCTGCTTCAGGTTGAGGGCGTTCTCCGCCTCCAGGCGCTGGATGCGGTCCTCCATCTGCTGGCCCCTCTCGGCGGGGACCCAGCAGGCGGAGGCGGCGAGGGCGAGCAGGGCCGCGGCGCGGGTGGGGCTCGCCGTCACTCGGAGGCGATGTCGGCGCGGCGGTTGCGGGACCAGCACGCCTCGTCGTGCTCGGTGCAGAGCGGCCGCTCCTTGCCGTAGCTCACGGTCTTCAGGGTGCCGGCGGCCACGCCCAGGTTCTGGAGGTACTTCTTGGCGGCCTCGGCGCGGCGCTGCCCGAGGTGCAGGTTGTACTCGGCGGTGCCGCGCTCGTCGCAGTTGCCGGCGATGACCACGCGCTTGGGCTGCTGCTCCTTGATGCAGGCGGCGTCCTGGTCCAGGATCTGGGCGTCGCCGGGGCGGATGAGGGACTTGTCGAAGTCGAAGTGGATGGTCTCGTACTTGCCGTCGGCGGGGCAGCCGGACACCGGCGCCCGGGCCACGCACTTGCCGGCCTCGCAGGCCCGGCCCGGTCCGCAGTCGGCGTCGGCGGCGCACTCCGCCTTGGGCGCGGCGGCCACGCAGCGTCCGGCTTCGCAGGTCTGGCCGGCCGGGCAGTCGGACTCCTTCTCGCACTCGGGGCGGGGCACGCACTTGTTCTGGCGGCAGACAAAGCCGGCCTTGCAGTCGGTGTCCTGGCCGCACTCCTCACAGCGCCCCTCGACACAGACCTTGCCGAACCCCTCCTGCTCGGCGCAGTCCTCGCTCGACTTGCAGCTCCCGTCCTTCGGCTTGGAGGGACACCCCGTCAGGGTCAGGGCCAGCAGCGGGACCGCGAAGAGTAGGGCGCGTCGCATGGGATTTCCTCCGGGTGATTTCGTTCTGGAAACAACGTTCCTACGCCCCGGCGTCGCCGCCTGTCAAAGGAAAACGACCCCAGGTAACATCCGGGGCGTGCCGCACACCATCCTCCTCGTCGACGACGAGCGCAACATCCTGCTGACGCTGTCGCGGGCCCTGACCATGGAGGGGTGGGTGGCGGAGACCGCCTGCGGCGGCCAGGAGGCGCTGGAGAAGATCGCGGCCCTCCCGGTGGACG
>DASRTO010000649.1:0-2694 GCA_035655915.1 Anaeromyxobacteraceae bacterium | reverse complement strand
GAGAGCTGCTTCACCTCGCCCTCCACCAGCCGCCGCATGGTCTTGAGCAGCGCCGGTAGCGCCGGCCCGCGGGCCGGGTGGGCGTTCACCATCTCCAGCGCCCGGGCGAGCAGCCAGTCGCCGGCCAGCACCGACACGGTGTTGCCCCAGATGACGCGCGACGCCGGTTGGCCGCGGCGCACGGGGCCGTCGTCGATGACGTCGTCGTGGAGCAGCGTCGCCGAGTGGGTCAGCTCCGCCGCCGCGGCCAGCGGGATCGCTGCGGCCATCTGGCCACCGCAGGCGCCGCAGGAGAGCAGGGCCACCATGGGGCGGATGCGCTTCCCGCCCGAGCCCACCAGGTGGCGCGCCGCGGCGCGCAGCGTCGCCTCGGCGTCCTGGGTGGCCCGCTCGAGCTCCCGCTCCAGGGCGGCGAGGTCGTCGAGGAGGCGCGGCACCTGCCCCAGCGCCGCCTGGGCCTTCTCGGGGCGGACGCCCTTCAGGGCGCTGACGTCGAGGCTCCCGAGGATGGCCTGGTCCTTCGACATCGCGCGCGGCTCCCGGATTTCCTTCAAGGAAACGTGAAGGAAGGAGACCGGCATATAGCCTGCCGCGGGGCGGAGGGTCAACGAGGACCGGGCCGCACGGCGACCGGCGCGCCGTCGACGGCGGCGCGCCGATGCCCTAGGCTCGGTGCCGGAGGCCCGCATGCAGCTGCCCTCGTTGCGACGCACCGCCGTGATCATCTGGGGCGCCCTGGTTTTTGGCGTGGCCGTCTTCACCGGCGTAGCGCTGGCCGTGCCCGCGGGCCGTCCCATGGTGGGCGAGTTCGCGGCCTTGCTGCTCCTGGTGGCCCTGGGCATGGCGGTGCTCTCGGTGGGGCTCTCCTTCTGGCTGCCGCGTCGGATCCGTCCCGCCGGCGCGGTGGCGACGCCCGATCAGCTGGCCCTGGCGCGCACGGTGATCGCCAGCGCCCTCTGCGAGGGGCCGGCGCTGTTCGGCCTGGTGGGGCTCATGATCACGCGCGACCCGAGCCTGCTCCTCCCCTACGCGCTGTCCCTGGCGGCGCTCCTCGCCCACTTCCCGGGGGCGGCCCGCTGGGAACGGCTCGGCGGGGGTGCCGGGAGCGGCGAGAAGGGCCCGCGGCCGGGCGGGCCCGCGACCGGCGCCGGTCCCCCCAGGCGGATGGTGCGGGGATAGGGACGGCCGCCGCGTGCTAGGGTGCCGGCGTGCCGGTGGTGAAGCTGGTCCTGGAGTACGACGGAACCCGCTACGTGGGCTGGCAGGTCCAGCCCAACGGGCCCTCCATCCAGGCGGAGGTGGAGCGGGCGCTCCAGACGCTGCGCAAGGCGCCGGTGCGCGTCACCGCCGCCGGGCGCACCGACGCCGGGGTCCACGCCCTGGGCCAGGTGGCGAGCTTCCCCGAGGAGCGCCCGCTGCCGCTCGGCGCCTACCTGAAGGGAATGAACGCGCTGCTGCCGGAGGACGTGGCCGTCCGCGCCGCCAGCCTCGAGCCCGACGGCTTCGACGCCCGCCGCGACGCCTGCGGCAAGCGCTACCGCTACCGCATCCAGAACCTCGAGACCCGCGCCCCGCTGGGCCGGCGCACCGCCTGGCAGGTCTTCCGCCCCCTCGACGCCGAGGCCATGCGCGCGGCAGCGCGGCCGCTCCTGGGGCGTCACGACTTCGCCGCCTTCCAGGCCACCGACTGCGAGTCGCACCACGCCGTGCGCGACCTCTCCCGCCTCGAGGTGCTGGGGGAGCGGCGTGGCGAGATCGAAGTCGTGGCCGAGGCAACCGCCTTCGTGAAGCACATGGTGCGCAACCTGGTCGGCACGCTGGTGGAGGTGGGCCTGGGCAACGAGCCGCCGGGGTGGGTGGCCGAGGTGCTGGCCGGCCGGGACCGGACCCGCGCCGGGCCCACCGCCCCGCCGCACGGTCTGTGCCTGGAGGAGGTCTTCTACCGCTAGGCCCCGCCGCGCTTGCGGCCAGCGCCCGACCGGTGCAGGTTCCAGGATGCGTGATCCGCGTGGGCGTCGCCGGCTGGGACTACGACGACTGGTGGGGGGCGGTGTATCCGAAGCCGGCCCCGCGGGGCTTCGATCCGCTGGCCCACCTGGCGAGCTACTTCGACGCGGTGGAGGTGAACGCCACCTTCTACCGCCCCATGGCGGCCAAGACCGCCCGCGCCTGGTGCCGGCGGGTGGCCCACAACCCGGCCTTCCGCTTCACCGCCAAGCTGTGGCAGCGCTTCACCCACGAGCGCCAGGCGGCCTTCAGCGCCGAGGAGGTGCGCCTGGCGCGGGAGGCGCCCGACGCCCTGGCGGAGGAGGGGCGGCTGGGCGCGGTGCTCATGCAGTTCCCCTGGTCGTTCAAGCGCGAGGAGGCCACCCGCGAGTGGCTGGCCGACGTGGTACGGGCCCTGCGCGGGCTGCCGCTGGTGCTGGAGGTGCGGCATGCATCCTGGAACGTGCCCGAGCTGTACCAGGGCCTCGCCGAGGAGGGTGTGGGCTTCGTCAACGTGGACCAGCCGCTCTTCCGCGGGTCGCTCAAGCCGAGCGCGGTGGCCACCGCCCGGGTGGGCTACGTGCGCATCCACGGCCGCAACTGGCGCGACTGGTTCCGGAAGGAGGCCACCCGCGACGAGCGCTACGACTACCTCTACAGCGCCGCCGAGCTCGAGCCCTGGGCCGAGCGGGCCCGGTCGCTCGAGGC
>DASRTO010000648.1:0-2324 GCA_035655915.1 Anaeromyxobacteraceae bacterium | reverse complement strand
CGGCTTGTCGCCTTGACAAGCGGCTCCGCTTGGGATTTCTGTTCGGACCTTCGCCAATCGAAAGGGAGAGACTCCGCCCCATGGCCACCGATTTCTCGGTCCCCAGGAACCTCGAAACCCCGAAGAAGAAGATCCGCCGCGAGGACGCGCTCGCCTACCATTCCACCGGCCGTCCGGGGAAGATCGAGGTCGTCCCCACCAAGCCCACCGCCACCGCCCGCGACCTGTCGCTGGCCTACAGCCCCGGCGTGGCCGAGCCGTGCCTGGAGATCGCCCAGGACGCCGACCTTTCCTACAAGTACACGGCCCGCGGCAACCTGGTGGCGGTGGTCTCCAACGGCACCGCCGTGCTCGGCCTGGGCGACATCGGCCCCCACGCCGGCAAGCCGGTCATGGAGGGCAAGGGCGTGCTCTTCAAGAAGTTCGCCGACATCGACGTCTTCGACATCAACATCGACGCCAGGGAGATCGACAAGGTCTGCACGGTGGTGAAGGCGCTCGAGCCCACCTTCGGCGGCATCAACCTGGAGGACTTCAAGGCGCCGGAGTGCTTCGTCATCGAGGAGCGGCTCAAGAAGGAGATGCAGATCCCGGTGTTCCACGACGACCAGCACGGCACCGCCATCATCTCGGGAGCGGCCCTGCTGAACGCCCTCGAG
Organism: Anaeromyxobacteraceae bacterium; assembly: GCA_035655915.1. Taxonomy (GTDB): domain Bacteria; phylum Myxococcota; class Myxococcia; order Myxococcales; family Anaeromyxobacteraceae; genus DASTPH01. The sequence goes on along the minus strand of DASRTO010000648.1, from coordinate 1,665 downwards.
CTCGCCCAGAAGCGCATCGACAGGGTGAGGGTGGTGGTCTCCGGCGCCGGCGCCTCGGCCATCGCCTGCACCAAGTTCTACCTCCGGCTGGGGGTGCGCCGCGAGAACGTGCTCCTGGTCGACACCAAGGGCGTGGTGTTCAAGGGGCGCACCGAGGGCATGAACGAGTGGAAGGCGGAGCTCGCGGCCGACACCAGGCTGCGCACGCTGGAGGAGGCCATGGCGGGCGCCGACGTCTTCCTGGGCTGCTCGGTGAAGGGGCTGGTGAGCCCGGCCATGGTCCAGTCCATGGCCAAGAACCCCATCGTCTTCGCCCTGGCCAACCCCGACCCCGAGATCGGCTACCCGGAGGCCAAGGCCGCCCGCGCCGACGTCATCATGGCCACCGGCCGCTCCGACTACCCCAACCAGGTGAACAACGTCCTCGGCTTCCCCTACATCTTCCGCGGCGCCCTCGACGTGCGCGCCAAGGCCATCACCGAGGAGATGAAGATGGCGGCCGCCACGGCCCTGGCCCGGCTGGCCAAGGAGGAGGTCCCGGAATCGGTCTCCCGCGCCTACGGCGGCGAGCGTTTCGCCTTCGGCAACGAGTACATCATCCCCAAGCCGCTCGACCCGCGGGTGCTGCTGTGGGTGGCCCCGGCGGTGGCCCAGGCCGCCATCGAGGGGGGCGTGGCCCGACAGAAGATCGACCTGCCCGAATACCGGGAGCGGCTGCGCAAGCGGCAGAGCCGCCTCCACGAGGTGATGAGCGGCGTCTACGCCAAGGCGCGCAAGAAGCTCACCCGCATCGTCTTCCCCGAGGGCCATCACGAGAAGATCCAGCACGCCGCCCAGGTGCTGCACGAGGACGGGATCTGCGAGCCCATCCTGCTCGGCCCGGTGGACCGCATCCGCGCCTCCATCGAGGAGAAGCGCCTCGACGGGATCGAGGGCGTCCAGATCGTCGACCCGCAGGAGCACCCCTACCTCGACCGTTACGTCTCACGGCTGTGGGAGATGCGCCACCGCAAGGGCATCGGCTTCGAGGAAGCTCAGCGCCGCATGCGCACCCGCAACTACTGCGGCGCCATGATGGTGGTCGAGGGGGCCGCCGACGGCATGGTCACCGGCCTCACCACCAGCTATCCCGACGCCATCCGCGCGCCGCTGGAGGTCGTCGGAACCCGGCCCGGGCGGCGGGCCGCCGGCGTCTACATCGTGGTCACCAAGGACGACTTCCGCTTCTTCTCCGACTGCACCGTCAACATCGACCCCAGCGCCCAGGAGCTGGCGGACATCGCGATCGCCACCGCGGACCTGGCCCGATACTTCGACGTGAAGCCGCGGGTGGCCATGCTCTCCTACTCCACCTTCGGAGCGGCGCAGGGATCGAGCCCGGCCAAGGTGCGCCAGGCCACCGCACTGGTGCGGAGCCTGCGCCCCGACCTGGAGGTGGACGGCGAGATCCAGGTGGACATCGCCACCAACGCCGAGGTGCGGGTGCCCGAGTTCCCCTTTTCCACCCTCAAGGAGGACGCCAACGTCTTCGTCTTCCCCAACCTCGACGCCGCCAACATCACCTACCAGATGCTGAAGGCCATCGGCGGCGCCGAGGTGATCGGGCCGGTGCTGCTGGGGATGAAGAAGCCGGTGAACGTCCTGCAGATGGGCTCGAGCGTGAGC
>DASRTO010000647.1:0-5282 GCA_035655915.1 Anaeromyxobacteraceae bacterium | reverse complement strand
CCGGGAGGCCAGGCGCGACGCGGTAGTGCGATGCGGTAGGGCGGGGGCTCGTCCCCCGCCGGTGCCACTCTGGCCCGGATCGCGCAATGGCCTCTGCCCATGGCTGACGCGACCCTACCCAGACGCAGACGAACCCGCCTCGCTCCCGAGGCTTACGCCGAGATGGGCGCCGTCTGCTCGGTGACCATCGCCGTGCGCGACCGCCGTCCGGTGTACGCGGAGGTCCGCGCCGCGGCCGCGGCCGTCGACGTCTTGCGGGACCATGCGACACGAACGGGCGTGCCCATCTACGGCTACTGCGTGATGCCGGACCACGTGCACCTGGTTCTGGGGCCCTCCGTGAGCCATGACATCGTCACCTTCGTGGGGCAGTTCAAGAACCTGGCCCAACGCGCCCTCTGGAACCTGGGGCTACGCGGCAGGGCCTGGCAGGTCGGGTTCTACGACCACTTCCTCCGCGCGGACGAGCAGGTCGAGCGGGTCGTTCTCTACGTGCTCGAGAACCCGGTGCGCGCGGGCCTCGTCGAGTCTTGGGGCGACTACCAGTTCTCGGGCTCGCTCGTGTTCGACCTGTGATGGCGGCGTTCACCCGCGTGGAGCTCAGGCGGGGGACGAGCCCCCGCCCTACGGCGTGTCCACGGTTGGATCGGCAAGGGACAAGCCCCCGCCCGGCGAGGTCACCCGTGGTGGAATCGGCGGGGGACAAGCCCCCGCCCTACTTGCGCTTCATGCCCAGGGCGCGCATCCGCTCCCGCAGGGTGTTGCGGTTCATGCCCAGCAGCTCGGCCGCCCGGAGCTGGTTCCCCTTGGTGCGGGCCACGGCCGCTGCGATGAGCGGGCCCTCCACCGCGTGCAGGGCGGCGGTGTAGCGCCCCTCCGCCGGGGCGGGCGCGTCCAGCACCGACTCGACCAGGCCGCCCAGTCCCCGCTCCACCGCCGCGCTGGCGGGGAGCAGCGGGGCCAGGTCCCTGGCGGCGAGGCGCGTGCCGGCGAGCTGCAGCAGGGCGCGCTGGATCACGTTCTGCAGCTCGCGGACGTTGCCGGGCCAGCCGTGGGCCAGCAAGAGCGGCTCGGCGTCGCGCGCCAGGGCCAGGGAGCGGCCGCGGATCTGCTCTCCGTACTTGGCCACGAAGTGCCGGGCCAGGAGCACCACGTCGTGCTCGCGCTCTCGCAGCGGCGGCAGCCGGATGGGCACCACCGCCAGGCGGTAGTACAGGTCGCGCCGGAAGCGCCCTTCCTCCACCGCCCGGTGCAGGTCGGCGTTGGTGGCGGCCACGATGCGCACGTCCACCGGCAGGGGCCGGGACCCGCCTACCCGGTCGATCTCCCGCTCCTGCAGCACCCGGAGCAGCTTGGCCTGCAGCTCCACCGGCATCTCCCCGATCTCGTCGAGGAAGAGGGTGCCGCCGCTGGCGAGCTCGAACTTGCCCGGCCGCCGCTCGGCCGCTCCGGTGAAGGCGCCGCGCTCGTGGCCGTAGAGCTCGCTCTCCATGAGGTCGCGCGGGATGGCGGCCATGTTGACGGTGATGAAGGGGCCGCGGGCGCGCTCGGAGTTGGCGTGGATGGCCCGGGCCACCAGCTCCTTGCCGGTGCCGCTCTCGCCGGTGAGGAGCACCGTCATCTCGGTGCGGGCTACCCGGCCGATCTCCTTGAAGACCTCCACCATGGCCGGCGAGCGCCCGATGAGCGTCTCCGGGATGGCCAGGTCGCGGTGCCGGGCCTCCGCCTCGCCGCGCGGCTCCCGCTCGGCCTCGGCCTCCTCCGCCGGGCCGATGGCCAGGTCCCGGATGATGCGCTCCACGCGCGCCAGGTCGAACGGCTTGGCCAGGTAGTCGGCCGCACCGCGCTTCATGGCCTCGACCGCCGAGCGCATGGTGTCCTCGGCGGTCATCACCACCACGAAGGGCGAGTCCGCCCGCCCGGCCAGCTCCCCCAGGAGCTTGAAGCCGTCGTCGCCGGGGAGGCGCACGTCCAGCAGCACCAGGCCGACGCCGCCGGGCCGGGTGGTCCCGTAGCGGACCAGCTCCTCGCGCGCCTCCTCGGCGCTGCCGGCCTCGGTGAAGGGGACGCCGGCGCGCTCGCAGGTGCGGGCCAGCACGAAGCGGACAGACGGCTCGTCGTCGACGATCAGGACCTTGTGCACGGAGACCTGGTCCATGCAGCTATTGTGCCCGGATCCGGGGCGGCCGTGCACGATTCCTGGGCAGGCCCACGAGCCCCCGCCCTACACGAACAGCGGCAGGAACACGATCGCCTCGGCCCCCCGCCCGGGGCGGTTCCGCACCTCGATGCGGCCTCCGTGCGCCTCGATGATCCGCCGCGACACCGCCAGGCCGAGCCCGGTGCCGTGGGCCTTGGTGGTGGCGAATGGCGTGAAGAGGCGCGGCAGCATGGCCTCGGGAACGCCCGGACCGTTGTCCAGCACCGAGAGACGGGCCAGCGGGCGGGTCCGGCCGCTGGCGGTGCGCAGCCGCACCGGGGCCACGGCGGTCTCGAAGACCACCTCAGGGTCGGAGGACTCGCGGGCGGCCTCCACGGCGTTGCGCACCAGGTTGAGGAGCACCTGGGTGAGCTTCTCGGCGTCGGCGAGCACCGGCGGGAGCGAGGGATCGAAGCGCTGCGTGTAGACCACCTTGTCACCCCCGGGGAGCCCGCGCGCCAGCAGGAGCACGTCCCGCAGCACCGAGTGGATGTTGACCGGGCCGGTCTGCAGCGCCGCCGGGCGGGCCAGGTCGAGCAGCTCCCGCACCAGCCCGTCCACTCGCTTGGCCTCGCGGGCGATGACCAGGGCGTAGTCCCGGGCGGCCCCATCCGCCTCCCGCGCCAAGAGCTCGGCCGAGCCCTGCAGGCCGGCGAGCGGGTTCTTGATCTCGTGGGCCAGGCCGGCCGCCAGCGCCTCGAAGTCCAGGGCGTGCTCGCGGGCCCGCGGCAGCCGCAGCGTCAGCACCGCCCCCACGCACGCCGACCCGTCGAAGAGCGGGTTCGCCTCCACCACCAGGGTCGCCGAGGGGTCCTGGGGGGCCGGCAGATCGATGCTGGCCGACTCCTGCGACAGGCGCACCCGCTCGGCCAGCGAGGCCAGCGCGGCCCCGCCGGGGAGCGCCCGCGCCGGGAGGCCGGCAGCCCGGTCCCGGCTGCGATCGAAGATCTCCTCGGCGGCGGGGTTGAGGTGCAGCACCCCGCCGTCCGAGCCCACCACCACCACCGCGTCGCCCAGGGAGTCGAGCGCTCCGCGCGCGATCGCCGCCGGGAGCGGCGGAGCCTTGGGAGGTCGGGTCACGGCCCCGGGGGCACTCCGCGCCGGCGCGCGGGCCCTGCGCCTAGAGCGCCTCTTCGCCGCGCTCGCCGGTGCGGATGCGGATCACTTCCTCCACCGGGACCACGAAGATCTTGCCGTCGCCGATGCGGCCGGTCTTGGCGGCGCGCTCGATCACCTCGACGACCTTGCCCACCATGCCGTCGGAGACCACCACCTCCACCTTCACCTTGGGGAGGAAGTCGACCACGTACTCCGCGCCCCGGTAGAGCTCGGTGTGCCCCTTCTGGCGACCGAAGCCCTTCACCTCGGTGGCGGTCAGGCCGGCGATGCCGACCTCGGAGAGTGCCTGCTTCACCTCGTCCAGCTTGAAAGGCTTGATGATGGCCTCGACCTTCTTCACGACGCACCTCGATGTGTGACGGACGGTTTTGACGCTACGCTTCCATGCCGCAAGCGGTCAAGCTTCGGATGGCGCCCGGACCCGCCCGGAGCCGCCTGCCCGAAAACCATGCTCGCCTTGCTCGATAACCGTTCAGCGACCTCCCGGCTGCGGCTTCGACCTCGAACGTGGCTCGCCTCTCCGGACGTCATCTCGGCCGGTTCCGCGAGGGCCACGCTCGACCGGGCTGCAACGCGCGGGCCATCGGCGGGCGGCCCTGGCCGGGGCAGTCGCGGTAGATTGCGGCCGCCATGAGCGCCGCCGGGATCGTCCTCCTCGCCCTGGCCGGGGCGGGGCTGCTCGCCCTGGGGCATCACGCCTTCTGGACCCGGCGACTCCTGGCGCCCGCCGCCGAGGATGCGCGGGTCGTGGCCCGGACCCGCGACGGCTGGGAGCTGGCGCTGGGGCGTCGCCTCCCGCGTGGGGCGCCGCGGCGCCCGCCGGTGCTCCTGTGCCACGGCCTCTCCGCCAACCGCTGGATGCTCGACGCGGGCGTGGAGGGGCGCTCCCTGGCGGCGTTCCTTGCCGGGGCCGGTCTCGACTGCTTCGCCCTCGACCTGCGCGGCCACGGCGGCTCGCGGCGCGGGCCCCCGGGGTCGGACCGCTGGAGCTTCGACACCTACCTCGCCGAGGATGTGCCGGCCGCTCTGGAGGCGGTGCGAGCCGCCACCGGCGAGGAGCGGGTGCTGTGGGTCGGCCACAGCCTGGGGGCGCTCCTGGGGATGGCGGCCTGCCAGGTCCACGGGGGGCGCATCGCCGGGCTCGTGGCCATGGCCGGCCCGGTGCTGATGCCGCCCTTCGAGGGCGCGGTCCACCTGCTCCTCCCGGCGCGCGGCCGGCTGAACCGCTTCCTGGCGGCCATGACCGCCCCCTTCGCCGGCGCCCTGCCGCTCCGGGCGGTCGAGGGGATCGTGGCCCGGGACAACATGGAGCGGCCGGTCTACCGGCGCCTGATGGCCAACGGCATCGAGGACGTGCCGCCGGGCGTCTTCGCCCAGCTCCGGGGCTGGGTGCGGGAGGACGCCTTCCGCTCCGCCGACGGGACGGTCGACTACCGGGCCGGCCTGGCCGCCTGCCGGCAGCCGGCCCTCTTCGTCGGCGCGTCCCAGGACCGCCTGGCGCGACCCGCCTCGGCCCGGGCCGGGTACCAGCGCTGGGGTGGCCCCAAGGAGCTCTTCGTGGCGGGGCGGGAGGCCGGGCTCAGCGCCGACTACTCGCACGCCGACCTGCTCCTCGGGCGCCGGGCCCGGGAGGAGATCTTCCCGCGGGTGCGGGACTGGCTCCTGGTCCACGTCGATGGGCCGTCGTGAGGCGGGGCGCCAGACGGGGAGGCGCCGGCCTGGCCTAGGCTAGGTCGAGGCGGCCGCCACCCGGGCAGTGCGCGCCGACGCCACCAGGTCGCGCTGGTGCCAGGCGGCCAGGGCGGTGAGCAGGCAGGCCAGCGCCCGGAAGCCCTCCCCCGCGGCCAGGGTCGGGCCCGAGGCCGACGAGTCGAACGCCAGCGCGCCAGTGGCGTCGAAGAGGAGCCAGGAGGCGTTGGCGCCGAAGAGGGCCCACCAGGTGCCGGCCAGCCGGCCGCTCCCC
>DASRTO010000646.1:0-4635 GCA_035655915.1 Anaeromyxobacteraceae bacterium | reverse complement strand
CCGCCGATCTGGGACGGGAGCCACTGCATGGTCACGCCTTTCACGCGGCGGCGCGCCGCAGGCGCAGGTCGGGATCGCCATGGGAACCGGAACCGACGTCGCGATGGAGAGCGCGCCCGTGACCCTGGTGAAGGGCGACCTCCGCGGCATCGTCCGCGCTCGCCGCCTTTCGCGCGGGACGATGCGCAACATCAAGCAGAACTTGTTCTTCGCCTTCTTCTACAACGCGGCCGGCGTCCCGATCGCTGCGGGGGCGCTCTACCCGTTCTTCGGCTTGCTCCTGTCGCCGATGATCGCAGCCGCGGCCATGAGCTTCAGCTCGGTGTCCGTCGTCGGCAACGCGCTGCGCCTGCGGCGCGCCGCCGCGTGAAAGGCGTGACCATGCAGTGGCTCCCGTCCCAGATCGGCGGGAGCGGAGCGCGACGCCCCCGGACCGCCCCCTTCGGGAGATGGGGGACGCAGGCGCACCAGGGAATGGCCTCCGGCGGTCCCGCCATCCCCTTCTGGGAACAGCCTCGGAGGCCGCGGCCGAGCATGAGGACCCACCGCCTGCTGGGAAGGCAAGCACGGGATGCCGGCCGGATGGGCCACGATGTGGATCCGGTCGCTTCACGGAGGAGGATCCATGGCAGCACCGTCGCATTGGCAGGAGAGCATCGGCATCGGGTTCCAGGTCTTCGCGCAGGGCGGGGCGGAGGAGTTCGGGGCGGTGCGGGACGTCTGTCCCGGCGGTCGCCAGGAGCTGCTGGTCAACGTCGAGAACGGAGGCGACCACTGCATCCCCCTGGAAGCCATCGTCGACGTGCACGACGGGAAGGTGGTCGTCGACGTGGCGCGGCTGCCGGCGGTGCTGCAGGGCACCATCTCGCGCGCGCACGACGCCGAGGTTCCCGGCCTGTGACCTGAACCCGCTCGACGCCTCCCTCGGCATGAGCGGCCGCACCTGGGCCACCAGGTCCGGGAGCGGCATGACCAGCTGGCACGGTGGCTGGTACTTCGTCCTCGGCCCGACCGGGCGGATCTGAACGTCGGCCCGCACGGATCGTGAACGCTTGCTGCCGGGGCGCCACGAGGGGCCGGCTCCGCGGCCGTAGAGCGGGGCTGCTCCCGCCGAGCTGGGCGTGGTCCCAGGCGGCTGGAAGGAGGGTACGCCGACGGGGCCTCGTGCCAGAAACGCCCGGGATGTCGAGGGGTCGCCGCCGCTGGGTCGATGTACGCGGAGGAGTACATCGAATTGCGAGAGGGCGCGGATCTAGACTGATCGCCGTGCCCCAGGCACACGGAGAAGCCGGCCGTCGGCCGCGGGCGAGGGCGGGCTGGCTCTGCTCGCCCGCCGTCCTGGCGTTCCTCGGCGGATGCGCGCCGGATGCGGTCCCCACGCCCGCCCCCGCGGATGTGGGCGATCAATGCACGGCCCTGGAGGCGATTCGCCTGGAAGGGCCGTGCGCCGACCCGATCCCCATGTTCGACTCGGGGCGAGAGGTCGGGTACGTCTGCGCCGCGGACGCCAGGCGGCTCGGGCTGGCCGTGGTGGACCTGTCCGACGACTGGGTCCCCTTCGCGCTGCGCGATTCCGGCGATTCCGAGCATCTGCGGCAACCCTACCGGGCCACCTACGTCGCCCTGGCCAACGAGGAGTTCCCGCCGGGAGCCGAAGGCGAACGGGCGCGCCGCGACGCCTTCCTCGAGCTCTACGGGATCTTCCCCAGCATCCGGGTGCTGTCGGCGCGCCTCCTCGACGAGGAGCGCCACGCCTGTCACGCCGCGGTCGACCAGGCCCCGATCCAGGCCGTCGCCGGCAACCCTCGGCCGTCCACGGCGACGCTCACGCCGTCCCTGAGGGCCGCGCTCAAGGCACTCGAGCGGCGCCTAGCGTGCGAGAGGCTGCTGCCGGCGTCGGCCAGGCGCGCGCCGCGGTGGAGGCTCCAGGAGGCCCTCGAGGCCTACCAGCGCAAGCACATGATCGTCTCGCACGGCCTCCTGGATGCCGAGACCCGGCGGGCGCTGGTTCGGGACAGCCGCGAGCTGGACTTCCGGGCCCTGCTGCGTTCCCTGCGGGCGCGCGTGATCGACGCCACCGGGCTCATCGAGGATGGCACCGCGTTGGGAGCGCGGGGCACCATCCTCACGCGGCAGATCGACGGCGACGCCTTCTACCCGGATGGCAGCGAAGCCCTGGACGAGGGCGCGCCGGACCTGGTTTCGCCTGCGACCGAAGCTGCGGCCCAGGCGCTGGGATGGACCGATCCGCTCGCCGCCGCCGAGTTCTTCCGCCGGCGCGGACCCAGCGCGACACGGCGCCTCTCGGTGGCCCTGCGGCTGCCGCCCGCCCCGCCCTACCACGCCGAGCACATGGAGCTCAGGGTGGAGATCGACCGCGGCGACGTGTGGTACGAGCTTCCGCGCTGGCGGTCGGGCACCCCGCTGAGACCCGTGCTCACCGTGTACGCGGCGACCCGGGGCGGCGAGGAGGTCGCGCTGCTGCGCTGGCCCACCACCATCGGCGGCTGGAAGAAGGAAGTGGGTCGCTCGGGCCGGATCGGCCTCCGCTACAAGAATTCGGAGGTCGGAAGGCGGGTGTGGCGCGACCTGGTCGTCTCCCCGGCCTGGCTTCCGCCCCCCGAGACCCCCGCCCGCGCCCTGGTTCGCCGCGGCGATGGCCCGAAGAGATGGCTTCCCGATACCGACCTGCTCGGCCCGGGCTACGCGTCGGCGTACGGCCTGGTGATGCTGGTGCACCACCGTCCCGTGGACGCCCGGGACGGCACCGTCTTCCACCAGAACGGCATCCGCACCCACGGCTCGGTGAACTACCAGTCGATCACCAACGGCGACAGCCACGGCTGCCACCGGCTGTTCAACCACGCGGCGGTGCAGCTGGCGTCGTTCCTGCTTCAGCACCGGAGGCACGTCCGCCACGGCGTCCTGGACCGGCCCTTCACGCACGAGTTCACCTGGCGTGGCATCAAGGTGAGACACCCCATCGCGCACCGCGGATACCGCTTCGAGCTCACGCCGCCGGTGGAGGTGGAGGTGCTCCCGGGGATAGTGCGCGGCAAGCTCCGCCGGGTGCCGCTGCGGCTGGTGAGCTGGCCTCGGCCAAGGTCGCAGCCCGCGCAGCCGGAGGCCGTCCCCGCCCTGGCCCCCGCCGCGGCGCCGCCTGCCGCCGACGCCGCGGTGCAGGGGAAGCCGCCCGAGAACCCGGAGTGGGGTCGCGAGGGCGGATAGGCCGCCGTCTCTCGAGCCCGGCCCGGGCCTCTTCGCTACCTCTGCCCGGTGAGGGCCTTCACGTCGTAGAGCGAGCGCTGGTCGACGACGGCGTCGACCTGGTCAAGATCTTCCTGGGCGTGAGCAAGGCGGAGCAGCTCAAGCGGTTCGAGGAGCGCCTGCGCGACCCTTACAAGCAGTGGAAGCTGTCGGACTCGGACGTTCGGGCCTGGAGGAAATGGGACGAGTACGTGGAGGCGGCCGACGAGGCCTTCGCCTGCACCGACGCCGCCACGGCCCGCTGGCACCTGGTGGCCGCCGACCGGAAGTGGTACGCGCGCCTGGAGGTGCTGCGCATCCTCACCCGAGGCCTGGAGCGCCACGCCCGCTGGATGGATGCGCGGGCTCGAGAGAAGGGCGCGCCACCTCGAGAAGGCGCTGAGGAAGCTGTCGTGACGCCGGGCGGCGGCAGATCCGGCGGTCGGGCCCGGGCCCGGCTGGTCGGGGCCGGCTGGCATCCCGCCACCGCCCTCGCCGCCGAGGAGGTCTCGGGCGAAGAAGCTGGACGAGGCGTTCGAGCGGGCCGGGCACGCCCGCGCCGAGTCCCGTTTGGCGTTCGCGCTTGCGCTTCGGTGGCACAGGGAGTACGGGCGCATTCCTCCCGACTATCTCCAAACAGTGGAGGCGCTCTGCCTCGTTCACTCGCTCGAATTCGGGCTCAAGGCGTTTGCGCTCTTCGAGACCGACAGGGCGCCGCGGGGGCACGACTTGAACAGGCTGTTTCGCGCGCTCTCGCCGGACCTCCAGTCCCGTATCGCTGCAGACACGGGGGACCCGAACGAGCGCTTCGCCGCCAGCCTCAACGCGGCTCGTGACGCTTTCAAGAAACGGCGGAACGTCGACCGGTACGAAGCGCACCTGGTCGATGCGGATCTCGGTTTCCTCCAGCGGTTCGCCCGCGCCGTCCAGAAGACGCTCTATGGGCGTGCTCCGGAGGCCCGGAAGGCCACGGCGAGAACCGGTAGCGGAACGTCCGGGGACAACCGCAAGAGCCGCAAACACCCAGCCAACCTGTCGTGCTCGTTCTGCGGGAAGGGACAGAGCCAGGTGCGCAAGCTGATCGCGGGGCCGGCCGTCCACATTTGCGACGAGTGTGTCCTCCTCTTTAGCGAAATCATTTGTTGCCCGGTTGCTACCCGAAGCGCGGACCCGGAAGACGAAGGCCGGAACCCGGGCCGCCAGCCTCCGGAGTTCCGGCCTTCCGAACTGGAGCGGGAAACGGGATTTGAACCCGCGACCCTCAGCTTGGGAAGCTGATGCTCTACCAACTGAGCTATTCCCGCGTCGCTGAGGCAGATCTGCACCGAAGCCGGCCCTGGCGTCAAGGTAGACCGGTGGGGCGTAGACCGGAGCGCCCCTGAGGTGCGG
>DASRTO010000645.1:0-12398 GCA_035655915.1 Anaeromyxobacteraceae bacterium | reverse complement strand
GGTGCGCCTCTACAAGGGCACCTGCTACGTCACCGGGCGCAAGAGCGAGCGGAGCCTCTTCGACCCGAAGCTCGCCACCTTCGAGGCCGAGGACGTCTTCAAGCAGAACGACGCCGAGGGCTTCATCAAGCTGCACGCGCTGCGCCTGCGGGTGCGGACCAACCGCGAGCGTAAGCTGGCGAGGTCCCGGAGGTAGGGCGGGGGCTCGTCCCCCGCCGCCGGGTTGTTGCGTCCCCCGTGCCCAGGCCCCCGCTCGCCGGCACCTGCTCCTGGGCCGCCGCCGCCTCCGCTTCGTGCGCTGCGCCCGCTGCGGCTGAGTCACCCACTGGGAGCCGGTGCGGCGCACGGCGGCGAGCCGCCTGGGCGTGAACGCGCGCCTCTTCGAGCCCGAGCTGCCGGGCGAGGTGCGCATCCGGCGCCTGGACGGCGCGCCGAAGTGGAAGTACCTGGACTTAGTTCCGGATCACCGCCGTCCAGCGCCCCTCCACCACCGGCCGGCCGTGCTGGTTCCGGGTGACGGTCTTCACCACCATGAAGTCGAGGGGCCCCTTGGCGTAGACCTCGGCGATCTCGCCGGTGGTCTCGAGATCGTCGCCGGGCCGAACCGGCTCGTGGAAGGTGAAGGCCTGCTCGCCGTGGAGCAGGTGCAGAAGGTCCAGGCCGACCTCGGAGTCGGCGCAGGCCCGGGCGAAGGGCTCCATGGCGAAGTTGACGCAGAAAGTGGGCGGGGCGATGACCGACCCCCAGGGCGAGGCGCGCCCGGCCGCCTCGTCCACGAACCAGGGGTGGATGTCGGCCGGCCCCCCGCCCCAGGACACGTGGCCGGGGATGCCGCCGGAGATGGCCAGGGCGAAGTCGCGGATCTTCTCGAAGGAGGCCTGATAGCGGAACGGGCCGTACTTCCTCCCGACGTGGCGCGGGTCGATGGGCATGGCGGAACCCTCAGCCGGGGAAGACCGCCTCGGCGAGGGCGCCCTTGAGCACCTCCTCGCCCCTCTGGTTGCGGGCCGACACCTCCACCCGCACCAGCGGCCCCTCCACCGCCACGCAGCGCCCCTCGAAGGTGACCGTGTCGCCGACGTCGACCGGGCGGCTGAAGCGGGTGCGCAGGGAGCGGATCCGCCCCGGGTCGCCGAAGTAGCGCAGGCAGGTGTCGGCCAGCCAGGCCATGGTGCACATCCCCTGCAGGATGGCCCCCGGCTGGCCGGCCAGGCGCCCCACCTCCGGGTCGATGTGGATGGGGTTGAAGTCGCCGGAGCCGGCCGCGTAGTAGACCGGCCGGTAGCGGTCGCAGGTGCGCTCCAGGCGGAAGGTGTCGCCCACGCGGAAGTCGCGGATGGTCTTCACGATCCCTCCCGGGCCGGCGGCGGGTCGAGCGGGTCCTCCACCTGGGCCTCCAACTCGGCCTGGCGGCGGCGGTCGAACTCGGCGCGCACGAACTCGATGAGGCGGTCGAGGTAGCTGGTGATGGGAGGGCACTGGATGCCGGTGCCTTCCAGGAGCATCAGGAGGTTCCGGCAGTTGTAGAGCGCCAGGTGGTTCACCAGGGCGATGGAAGCCCGCTGCGGACGGTAGAACCGTTCCAGGACCGGCAGCGAGAGCAGCGCTTCCACCACCCGGTGCGGGAGCGTCACCGGCGGGAGCTTCCGGTGGAGCCGCTCGGCGACGAGCTGGTAGACCTTGCGGGCCGAGAGCGGGGACGGGTCGACCACGTGCACGGTTCGCCCCACGCCGGCCGGGTTTCGGGAGATGGACAGGGCCGCGTCCACCACGAAGTCCACCGGCGCCACGTTGAGGGGCGCCACCCCGTCGCCGGGGAGCGGCAGCGGCACGCCCACCGGCGAGGTGACCAGCAGGATGGCCAGGTAGTAGGGTCCCTCGAAGCGGTCGATCTCGCCGGTCCGCGAGTCGCCCACCACGATGCCGGGCCGGTAGACCGTGACGGGCAGCTCCGGCATGGCCGCCCGCACCAGCACCTCGGCCCGGTACTTGGACTCCTCGTAGTGGTTGCCGAAGCGCTGCCCCATCTCCAGCTCTTCCTCGAGGATGACCCCCACCCGGTCGCCGGAGACGTAGGCGGTGGAGAAGTGGTTGAGGCGCGTGAGGCCCGGGGCGGCCCGGCACAGCTCCAGCACGTGGCGCGTCCCCTCCACGTTCACCCGCTGTACGAGGTCGGCCTCGACGCCTAGGTAGGAGACCGCCGCCAGGTGCCAGACCGTCGCCACCTCCGCCAGGAGCCGCTTGTACTCGGGCCCGGAGAGGCCGAGGTGCATCTGAGCCACGTCCCCCTCCAGCACCTCGGCGGCGCCGGCGCCCAGATCCCTGAGCTCGGCCCGAGCGCGGGCGGCGTGCTTGGGCTGCACCAGGAGCCGCAGCCGCTCCTGCTCGCCCCCACCGGCCGCCAGCCGCCGCACCAGCTGGCGGCCGATGAAGCCGGGGTACCCGGTGACGAGGACCACGTCCCCCATGGGCCGTCAATAGCGCGACGGCGGCGCGTTGGGAAGCCTTCGCCCCAGTCCCTGGCGGAGGTCGCGCAGGAGCGCCTCGGCCTTGGCGCGCAGGCCGTCGAGGTCGCCGTCGTTCATCACCACCACGTCGGCGCGGCGGGCCTTCTCGTCCACCGGCATCTGCGCCGCCAGGCGGGCCTCGACCTCCTCGGCGGAGAAGCCGTCGCGGGCGGCCAGCCGCGCTCGCTGCGCCTCGGCCGGCGCCCACACCACCACCACGCCGTCGAGATCCCGCTCCAGGCCGCGCTCGTAGATCAGCGCAGCCTCGCAGAAGGCGAGGTCGTGGCCGGCGCCGGTGAGGCGCGCCCTCTCCTCGGCCATGAGGCGCCGCACCTCGGGGTGGACGATGGCCTCGAGGCGGGTCCGGGCCGCGGGGTCGGCGAAGACCAGATCGGCCATGCGCCGGCGGTCGAGCTCGCCGTCGGGGCCCAGCGCCTGCGGGCCGAACTCGCGGGCGATGCGCTCGAGCGCCGGGCTCCCGCGCCGCACGGCGCGGCGCGCCAGCTGATCGGCGTCGACCACCGGGACGCCCAGCTGGCGCAGCGCCGCCGCGAAGGTGCTCTTGCCGGTGCCGATGCCTCCCGTGAGTCCGACGAGGCGCATCCCTACTGGCCGGCGGGGGCCTTGGCGGGAGCGGGCTTCGCCGGAGCGGCCGGGCGGGCGGCGGAGGAGCGCGGCGCCTGGGCGGCGGGAGGCGCGGCCCCCTCGGGCGCCTTGAAGCGGATGGCCTCGACGAAGCCGTCCTTGTCGAAGAACACCATCACCCCCGAGGCGCGGTAGATCCACACCGGGCGGAAGTCGTCGGTGAAGGTCTTCTGCGGTCCCTTGCCGTAGGTCCCCTCCACGCTCTCCTTGTCGAGGTGGGAGGCCGGGAACACGTTGATCTCGGAGACCACCCCGTCGTCGCCCACCAGGAACTGGGCCTGGCGGGTGCCGGCGATGGCCTGGTCCCCCTTGTAGACCAGGGCAGTGCGCCCCTCCAGCCGGCCCTTGGTGGAAGGCTCGCCGAAGCGGCTGGCGACCTCGGCCTGGCCGCTGTGGCCCGGCGTGATGCCCTGCCACGACCTGGCCAGGGCCGCCGCGGGGGCGAGCGCGGCGAGGAGGATGATTGCCAGGTGACGCGAGCGCATGCCGCATTATACCTTGTCGCCCGTGACGCGCTTCGGCCTCGCCCTGCTGGCTCTCGTCCCGGCGGCCGTGCTCGGCGGCGACTTGGTCGGACCAGAGGGTTGCAAGACCTGCCACCCGGCCGCCTGGGAGTCGTGGCGGGAGACGGCCCACGCCCGGGCCCAGGAGAGCCTGCCGCCGCGCAACCGGCAGGATCCGCGCTGCACGCCGTGCCACGCCCCCGACCAGAACCAGGGCGTCGCCGGCGTGAGCTGCGAGGCCTGCCACGGGCCGGGGGCGGCCTACGCCGCGAGCTACGTCATGCGCGACCCGGAGCTGGCGCGGGCGGTCGGCCTCTCGGAGGGCGGCGAGAAGACATGCCTCCAGTGCCACACCGACACCGCCCCCAGCCTGGGCAAGTTCGATTACGCGCGCAAGCTGGAGCTCATCCGCCACCCGAGGTGAGGTCTCGACCCGATGGGCACTCCCGCCGCCCCGAGGGCGCGACCGGACCTGGTGGAGCGCGCCTTCGGGCTCATGAGCCATCCCCGCTCGGTGGCGGCGCTGGCGGTGGCGCTGGCGGCCGGCGCCGCCGCGGCCCTGCTCCTCGGCCCGGGGGAGGAGGCGGGGGCGCCCGGGCCGCTGCCCGCCTTCCTGGAGCTGGACGACCCGCTTCACTCGTGGTGGGTGACGCTGCTGCTGGTAATGCTCTTCCTGTGCCTGCTGGCCTTCTCCCTGGATCGGCTGCCGCGCCAGGTGCTGGCGGTGCTGCGCCCGTCGCGGCGGCTCACCGGCCCGGTGGAGCGGGACCTGCGCGGGGTGCGGCGCCTGCCGGCCGGGACCGACGCCTCCGCCGAGGCGGGACGGGTGGCGGCGGCCTTCCGGGAGCGCGGCTTCGTCCCGGAGGCGTCCGAGGAGGCGGGGACCCGCTACCTCTTCGCCCAGCGCGGCCGGTGGGCCCGCCTCGGGGAGTGGGCGGCGCTCCTTGGCCTGCTGGCCCTGCTGGGCGGGGGCGTCGCCGGCCGGCTGCTGGAGTGGGACGGGACGGTGGAGCTGGCGGAAGGCGCCACTGCCGCCGAGGTCTCCCGGCGCGCCGGCGGCGGGCTCACCGCGCGCCAGCCGCTGCCCTTCGCGGTCCGGCCGGATCGGATCGAGATCGGCGCACCGGCCGGCGCCCCGGCGACCGCCCGGGCCGAGGTGTCGCTCCTCGACGCCGGCGGGCGGGAGGTCCGGCGGGAAGTGCTGGAGCGGGGCCGCTCGGCGCGGCAGTCGGGTTTCGACCTCGGCCTGGCCGCCTGGCGGGAGCTGCCCGGCGGAGCCGTGGCCTCGATGGTGCTCGTGGACAAGGCGTCCGGGGCGCGCCGGGCGGTGCGAGCGGCGCGAGGCCAGGCCATCCAGCTCGGGCCGGTCGCCTTCTCGGTGGAGGACTACTCGCCCGCCTGGCGCGACGCGGGGCCGGCGGTGCGGGTGCGCCGCACCGAGGCCGGGCAGTCCAGCGAGTTCTGGGTGTCCCAGGCCCGACCCGACCTAGACGCCCGGGATCGCCCGGACCGCTGGGCGCTGGAGTTCCAGGGCCTGCGCAAGAGCTACGCCGTCACCCTGCTCGTGGCCCGGCGGCCCGTGACGGAGTGGCTCCTGGCCGCTGCGGGGCTCTTGGTGGGCGGCGCGGCCCTGGCCCTCTCCGGCACGCACCGCCGGCTATGGGCCCGCGTCGAGCCCGGCGCCGTCGCGCTCGCCTGGGCCAGCCACCGCCCCAGCGCCGCCTTCGAGCGGGCAGTGGAGGCGATCCGGCGGGACCTCGGCCCCGCGGCGGGCGGGGGCTAAGGTGGCGCCCCGGGTCGTCGCGGCCGAGTTCCTTTGCACCGCCACCCGGCGCGCCGACTGGCCGGGCGGCCCGGCGGCCGAGTTCGCCTTCGCGGGGCGCTCCAACGTGGGGAAGTCCTCGATGCTGAACGCGCTGGCCCGGCGCGCCGGGCTGGCCCGGGTCTCCAACACCCCCGGGCGGACCCGGGCGCTTCAGTTCTTCGCGGTGACGGTGCAGCCCTCGCCGGCGGCGCGCCCGCTGACGCTGCGCTTCTGCGACCTGCCGGGGTACGGCTGGGCGCGGGTGTCCCGGGCGGAGCGCGACCGCTGGGCGGCCATGATCGAGGAGTACCTGCGCCAGCGCCAGGATCTCCGGGCGGTGATCCTGGTCGTGGACGCCCGCCACCCGCCGCAGCCGGCGGACCACGAGGCCATGGCCTTCCTGCAGGCGGCGGGCCGGCCGGTGCTGCTGGCCGCCACCAAGGTGGACAAGCTCCCGCGGGCGCGGCGCCTGCCGGCGGCCCGCGCCGCCGCCCGCGAGCTGGGCCTCGGCGAGGAGGAGGCCATCCCCTTCTCGGCGGCGGAGGGGGAGGGGAGCGACGCCCTCTGGGCGCGGCTGCTGGACCTGGCCCGGCGCTAGGCCGGCGCCTCCCAGCCCACCTCCACCACCGTCAGCTCGACCGGGCCAGCCGGCCGCTGCACCACCGCCACGTCGCCCTCCCGCTTTCCGAGCAGGGCGCGCCCCAGGGGCGCCTCCACGCTGATGAGGCCGGCCCTGGCGTCGGTCTCGTCCGGTCCCACCAGGCGGTAGGTGCGCTCCTCGCCGTCGTCGTGCTCCACCGTCACCCAGGCCCCGAAGTAGGCGCGCCCGGAGGGGTGGGGCCGCGGCTCGACCACCGTGAGCGAGTCCATGCGCTCGGAGAGCTCGCGCAGCCGCCGGTCCAGCTCGCGCAGCTTCTTCTTGCCGTAGAGGTACTCGGCGTTCTCGCTGCGGTCCCCGAGCGCGGCTGCGGCCTCCACCTCGGCCACGATGCGGGGGCGCAGCACGCTCCAGATGCGCTCGTGCTCCTCGGCGATCTTCCTGAACCCCTCCGGCGTGATGTGGCGCGGGGGCTTCATGGGCCGTGGGCCGGTCATGGGGTCCCGGGCTGATCTGGCCGGCCCCGGCGCGGATGTCAACCCGGCCGGGCGGCCGGCTGGCGCGAGGCGTGGGGCGAGGGTAGTCTCGCCCGGGTGAAGGTCGCCGACATCCTGCGCTTCGCCCGCGAGCGGGGCGAGCCCGTCTTCAGCTTCGAGTTCTTCCCGCCCCGGAGCGACGAGGGCCAGCGCCAGCTCTTCGCCACCGTGGAGGCGCTGCGTCCGCTGGGGCCGGCCTTCGTCTCGGTGACCTACGGCGCCGGCGGCTCGACCCGGGCCCGCACCGTCGAGCTGGTAACGCGCCTCAAGCGCGAGACCGAGGTGGAGGCGGTGGCCCACGTGACCTGCGCCGGCGCCTCTCGCGACGAGATCGCCGCGGTGCTCGACGAGGTGGCGGCGGCGGGCGTCCAGAACGTGCTGGCGCTGCGCGGCGACCCGCCTCCGGGGGAGCGCGCCTTCACCCCCCACCCGCAGGGCTTCCGCTACGCCTCGGAGCTGGTGGCCTTCGTCCGGTCGCAGCCCCGGCGCTGGCCCTTCTGCCTGGGGGCGGCCGCCTATCCCGAGGGGCACGTGGAGACGCGCGACCTGGCGCGCGACCTGCAGAACCTCAAGGTGAAGGTCGAGGCCGGGGTGGACTTCCTCGTCACCCAGCTCTTCTTCGAGAACGGCCACTTCTTCCGCTTCGTGGAGCGGGCCCGGGCCGCCGGCATCGGGGTGCCGGTGCTGCCCGGCGTCATGCCCATGACCAACGTGGAGCAGATCGAGCGCTTCACCGCCATGTGCGGCGCGTCGATCCCCGCGCCCTTGCGGGCGGCCATGGAGGTGCGGCGCGACGACGCCGAGGGGGCGCTGCAGCTGGGCGTGGCCTACTCCGGCCTGCAGTGCGCCGACCTGTTGCGGCGGGGCGCGTCGGGGATCCACTTCTACACGCTGAACCGCTCGCCCTCCACGCGCGCCATCCTGGCGGCGCTCAGGGCCAGCGAGCCGTGGCGGCAGGCGTAGGGCGGCCGCCTCGGCGGCTACTTCGCCGCCGGACGGCCCAGGAACGGATCCGAGCCGAAGCCCAGGATGGGGGCGAAGACGAAGGGGAGGAAGAGCAGGCCCAGGGTCCAGCCCATGCCCTTCCCGAAGGCCTTGGCGAGGTCGTTGGTGAGAACGATGCCCACCACGACATTCACCACCGGTATGAGCATGAGGACGATCCACCAGATGGGCCGGTTCACCACCTGGAGGTACACGATGGCGTTGTAGATGGGGATGAGCACCGCCCACCCCGGCTTGCCGGCCTTGACGAAGATCTTCCAGAAGGAGGCCACCACCACGGCGGCGACGGCCAGCCAGACCAGCGATTCGCCGGTGCTCGGCCCCTGGTAGTCGCCGTACTGCGAGAGCGCCATCGCCTCGAGCGACATCATCACCTGGTTCACGCCGGGTCTCCTTTCGGCGCGGGTGGACCTGCCCGCACCCGGAGTCATGCTAGCACGCCCCGGCCGCCGGGGCTCGAATCCGGCTCCTCGGCGGGGACGGGCGACGGGGCGGCGGGCCCCGGCCGCGGGCCCGCGCATTTGGCCAGGGGTACGGCGGCTGGCGGGCGTCCCCCGGCGGCGGCGGGGCGGCCCTCCCCGGCGCCGGGCGCCCCGGCAGGGCCGTGCGCCGGGGGATGCGTCCCGGCTACCCATGCACGATGCCGATGAACTGGGGCTCGGCCTTGTCGCGCCGGGAGGGGGCGGACGAGGCCTTCGCCGAGGCGGCGGAGGCGGCGGAGCGCGCCCTGGCCGGCTGCCGGGCCAGCCTCCTCGTGGTCTTCGCCTCGCCCCACCACGCCGGCGCCTTCGCGCGCGTCGCCTCGCTCGCGGCCGAGCGCTTCCCCGGCGCCCTGGCCGTCGGCTGCGTCGGCAGCGGCGTCATCGGCGGCGGGCGGGAGGCCGAGCGAGGCCCGGCGCTGTCGATCACTGCCGCGTCGCTCCCGGCGGTGGAGCTCACCGGATTCCACCTGGACATGACCCGCCTCCCGCCAGCGGACGCCGGGCCGGCGGCCTGGCGCTCCATCGGCGGCCGCGGCCCGGGCGGCCGGCAGAGCTTCCTGGTGCTGGCGGACCCGTTCACCTTCGACGCCGACGCGCTGCTGGCCGGCCTCGACCGGGCCTGGCCGGGAGCGGTCACCGTGGGCGGGCTGGCCAGCGGGGGGCGCGAGGCCGGCGAGCACCGCCTGCTGCTGGGAACGGCGGTGCACCGGCACGGAGCGGTGGGGGTGGCGCTGGCGGGGAACGTGGCGGTGGATGCGCTGGTGGCGCAAGGGTGCCGTCCCATCGGCCGGCCCATGCTGGTGACGCGCTGCCGCGGCGGATGGCTCCTCGAGCTCGACGGGCGCCCGCCGCTGGAGGTGCTGGGCGAGCTGCACCGGTCCCTGGGCGAGCGGGACCGCCAGCTGGCGCGCCACTCCCTGTTCATGGGGCTCGACATGCGCTCCGAGCGGGTGGAGTTCGACCCCGCCGAGCTGCTGGTCCGCAACCTGGTGGGGGCCGACCCCGAGGCCGGGACGCTGGCGGTCGGCGCCGAGCTCTCGACCATGCAGGCGGTGCAGTTCGTGGTGCGGGACGCCGGCACCGCCGAGGAGGACCTGCGGCGCGCCCTGTCGCGCTACCGCGGCTCGGCGGGCGGCCGGCGCCCGGGCGGCGCGCTGCTCTTCTCCTGCACCGGTCGCGGCGCCGGGCTCTTCGGCCGGCCCGATCACGACACCGGCCTCTTCGAGGAGGCGCTGGGCCCGGTCCCGCTGGGCGGCTTCTTCTGCAACGGCGAGATCGGCCCGGTGGGGGGGACCACCTGCTTGCACGGCTACACCAGCGCCTTCGCGCTGTTCCGCGAGGCCCTGCCGGCCCTGGACGGCGGCGCGGCGGCCTGAGGTACGCTGCGGCGCAGGCGGCCTCATGCGGCGTCCCGCATGGGGATGGCCCGAGCGCGCAGCGCCGCCGGCGGCGCCACACCCTATGCTCTCGCCTGGACCGACCGAGGAGCCCGCCATGGCCGAGACCCCATCCACCATGCTCCCGCTGGGGACGCCCGCCCCGTACTTCAAGCTCACCGACGCCGTGACCGGCCGCGCCGTCGACGCCGCCGAGGCGGCCCGCGGCAAGAAGGGGCTCCTGGTGGCCTTCATCTGCAACCACTGTCCCTACGTGAAGCACATCCGCAGGGAGCTCGTGCGAGTGGCGCACGAGGCCCTCGACCAGGGGTTCGCCGTGCTGGCGGTGAACTCCAACGACGAGAAGGCGTTCCCCGAGGACGGCCCGGCGGCCATGCGCCAGCTGGCCCGCGAGGAGGACTGGCGCTTCCCCTTCCTCTTCGACGAGAGCCAGGAGGTGGCCCAGGCCTTCCGCGCCGCCTGCACACCGGACCTCTTCCTCTTCGACGGCGCGCTGCGGCTCGCCTACCGCGGCCAGTTCGACGACAGTCGCCCCTCGAACGGCAGGCCGGTCACCGGCGCCGACCTGCGGGCCGCGATCCAGGCGGTGGCGGCGGGGCGCGCGCCGCCGGCCGTCCAGAAGCCGAGCGTCGGCTGCAACATCAAGTGGAAGGCGGGCGCCAGCGCCTGAGGACGCACCCCTCCACCGTCCCATCCCTTCTGGGGCGCGGGGGTTCTGCCGCGAGCCGCCGCTCCGGCCCATTCAGCTCGCCCCCCGCCCCATCCGGCGGAACAGTCCGTGCCGGTCGTGCTCGAAGTGGTAGAGCTTGGCCACCTCGATCCCCCTCGCCAGGGTGCCGCACAGGAGCGTCGCGGCCAGGGTGCCGAGGAACGGTCCGGCCCAGTAGATCCACCATCCCTGCCAGCGACCCGACACGATGGCTGGGCCGAGGCTGCGCGCAGGATTGGTGCTGGTGCCCGAGACCGGGGCCTCCAGGTACACCATGGCGGAATAGAGGAAGGGGAACAGCGCCGGCGTGAAGCGGCGGAGCCTCCTCGCCCCGAGGAACCCGCACAGGCCCGCGATCATGGCGAAGGTGGTCAGCGCCTCGCCCAGCAGGGCCGCCTCCAGGGAATGGCCCGCACCGGGCAGGGTGGCGCCGAAGGCGACGCTCCGGCCCATGGCGCCCCAGGCCAGCAGGGGCAGCGCCCCGAGCGTCGCCCCCGCCAGTTGCGCCAGGACGTAGCCCACCGCCACCGGGGCGTGCATCCGCCCCATGAGGCAGAAGGCCAGGGTGACGGCCGGGTTCAGGTGCGCGCCGCTCTCCTTGCCGACCGGCGAGAGCGCCACCAGCGCCCCGGTGGTGCCGAACAGGAACCCGGTGACCGCCCGCCTCGCGCCCTCGTCGGGCAGCAGGCGCGCCACCGGGCTGCCCGCCCCGAACATCAGGATGACCACCGACAGGCCCACCAGCACCAGCGCGGCGGTGCCGACCAGCTCGGCCAGGAGCGGTTGCCAGGGGAGGCGCCGGCCCGCCATCACGCCTCGGCGAGCTCCGCCGGCATGGGGCCGTTGCCCAGGCTCGGCCCCGGGACGTCACCTAGGCGAGCCGAGCCAGCCCTGGTGGGCTCCACCGTGATCGCCTCCATCGCCGGTCCTCCGGCCGTCACCGCGCGGCGCCGCGGATCTAGGCGGCCGGCGGCCTCCCCGCAACAAGGGGCCAGGCGCAGGCCCTGCGTCGCCGGAGCGCCCGGGGCCCCGATCGGGCCCTCGACCGGCTCCGGCGAAGGCACGAAGGTGACCCTGGTACGGAGGGGGATGCCTCGACCCGGGGCTCCCGCCCGCCTTCGTCCGGGAGGCGATTTGCCATGGGCCACCTCGTCGGCAAGGACCTGTTCCGGCGGCTCGGCAGGAAGATCGACGGGCTCACGACCCGCGCGCCGTGGAACGACGCGCTGTACGCGATCCTGAAGGAGCTCTACTCCGAGGAGGACGCCGAGCTCGTGGTGAAGATGCCATGGGGGCTCGCGACCGTGGAGCGCCTCGAGCGCGTCACCGGGCTGCCGCGTGCGAGGCTCGAGAGGCAATTGGAGAGCCTGTGCCCGCGCGGGCTGGTCATGGACCTGCACCTCGACGGCCGCACCCACTACGCGCCCTCGCCGATGGTGATCGGCATCTTCGAGTTCACGATGATGCGCACCGGCGAGGGGCTGGACCGGAAGAAGTGGGCCCGCCTCTTCCACGAGTACCTGTTGGAGGGCTCCTTCTACGCGCGGAACCTCGGCTCGGGCCAGAAGGTCTCGGTGATGCGTACCGTCCCCCACGACGGCGCGGTCCAGCCCGAGGAGCACGTCGAGGTGCTCGACTACGAGAAGGCCGCTGCCATCGTGGAGTCGTCGAAGCGGTTCGCCATCGGGCTGTGCTCGTGCCGGCACGAGAAGCAGCACCTGGGCGAGAGGAAGTGCAAGGTTCCGCTCGAGACCTGCTCCCAGCTCGGTCCGGGAGTGGACTTCATGGTGCGGAACCGCCTGGCGCGGGAGGTGTCCAGGACGGAGATGCTCGAGAACCTGGCGCGCTCCCGCGAGCTGGGCCTGGTCCTGAACGCCGACAACGTGCAGCGCAACGTCTCGTTCATGTGCCACTGCTGCCCCTGCTGCTGCAACGTGCTCCTGGGCATCACCGAGCACGGCTACCCGAACGCGGTGGTGACCTCGAGCTACATGGCGGCCTCCGATCGGGAGAAGTGCCTCGGGTGCGGCAAGTGCTCGAAGAAGTGCCCGGTCGGTGCCATCCCCCGGGTCGCGGATCCCGACCCGCGGTTCCGCAAGCACGGGCGGCCGCAGGTGGACGAGTCGCTCTGCATCGGGTGCGGCGTGTGCACGCTCACCTGCAACCCGGGCGCCATGAAGCTGCACCGGCGCGCCCAGCGGGTGCTCCACCC